>JBJSZF010000081.1:0-2357 GCA_046090125.1 Verrucomicrobiota bacterium | reverse complement strand
CGGCGTCCAGGCCTGCTACCGCGGCCCCCGACTCTTCGACACCGACCGCACCCGCGACGCCGTCCGCGCCCGTGTCCAATGGTTCAAGCAACACCGCGAGGTGCTGGAATCGGACCTCGTCCATGGCCGACGTCCGGACGGGCGGGACATCGACTGGATGCTTCACGTGAACCCGCGTGGCCGCGAGAAGGGGATGTTGGTCGTCTTCAACCCGCTGGAGGAACCGGTCACGCGCGCGGTGCGCGTCAACCTCCACTACACCGGCCTCAGCGGACGCGCGCGTGTCATCCATGCGGATGGAAAGCGGCGGTTGCTCCACATGGGGCCGGACGCCGTCGCCGAGGTGCCCGTCACGGTCCCGGCCGGGGGCATGACCTGGGCCGTGTTCGAGGCGGCGCGCTAGCCCACCGTTCCCGCGATGCTGCTCTTTCGATCCACGTTCCCGTCCGGCTGGGTGGACAAGGTGCGGGCGAACCTGGGCGCGATGCTCGTGGACCACGCCCACCTGGAGCGCAAGGCCGCGACGACGGCCATCACGCTGGAGCGTTATCGCCCCTTGTTCGCGCGCATCCACGAGCTGAACGCCATCGCCATCGAGGAACTCCAGCACTTCGAGTTGGTGCTGCGGCTGCTGGAGGCCCGAGGCGTGCCCTTTGGCCAACCCATCCGCAGCCCCTGGATTTCCGGGCTCATGGGAGCCATGCGCACGGGCAACAACCACCAGCAGGTGATCGACCACCTCGTCTGCTGCGCCCTCATCGAGGGCCGGAGCTGCGAGAAGTTCCAGGTCCTTGCCCGCGAGCTGGCCCACGACGAGCCCGAGCTGGCCCGGTTCTACGCCAGCCTGGTGGAGTCCGAGGGCAATCATTACGCCGCCTACCTCATCATGGCCCGGCACATCGACGAGGCCGAGACGGATCGCCGCCTGGACTGGTACCTCGACCTGGACGCGCGCCTCATCCGCGAGGAACACGGTTTGCCGATCCTGCATTGATGCGCCTTTGGGGTTGCCACGCCCCGCGCCGCGCCCCCACAACCAAGCCGCCATGCAATGGCCCTCGGCACGTCCCGCGCGCGACCTTTGGAACGCCCTCCGGTTCTGGCGGGCCTTCCGGCGCGACCATGCGGGGCTGTTCCCCGCGCGCGACGCGGCCTTGGGCCTGCACTCATTGATCCTTCCCCAACGCCTGCGGCATCGGAGCGACGCCCGCCACTTTCGCGAGGCCTGCACCGTGTCCCGCCGCGCCAACGGCATTGACCGCGTCGAAGTCCGGCCGTTGGGCGTGTCCTTCCTGTGGCCCGCTCCCGCAGGCGGCCACCTGTGGCATCCGATCGAGCAAGAAGCCCTGGAATCCAACCCCCATCACTACACCACGCCGCCCATCCGGCTTGGGCCGGAATCCACGGTCCTGGACGTCGGGGCGTGCGAGGGATTGTTCGCGTTTCGTGTCTTGCGACAGGGCCTCGCGCGTTGTGTGACGTGCTTCGAGCCCTTCCCGTCCATGGCCGCCCTGCTGCGCGAGGCTGCCGCCCTCAACGGGCTTGCGGATCGGCTTGGCGTGGAGGGTTGCGCCGTCTGCAACCATTCCGGGGAAGTGGGTTTCCGGACGGACCTGGGCTCCGACAGCAGCCAGGTGATCCCGGATCCACCGGCCGGGTTCGAGGGGTTGCGCGTCCGCAGCGTGCGCATCGACGACTGGTTGGCGGCCCGGGGCGAGCGCCTGCAACGCGGGGACCTCCTGAAGATCGACGCCGAGGGGGCCGACCTCGACGTGCTACGGGGCGCCGAGCGCACCCTTCGCGAGGATGCGCCCCAGGTGGCGGTCACCACGTACCACGAGGACGACCACGCCCATCGCATCCATGCGTGGCTGCGGTCGGTTCAGCCGAAGTACCGCTTTCGCCTGAAGGGCTTCTCCTTTTGGACGCCCCGCCCGCGGCCGGTGTTGCTCCAGGCATCGGCGCGCGAGGCCGTGGTGGAATAACGGGCGCGGCGAACCGGCGGTTTTTGTGCAGGGCGGGATCCGGGCTGGGATTGTCCCGGGTGATGGATAACCTCGGTGCGTGGCGAAGACGAAGGCTGGGAAGGTGTACTTGGTGGGGGCTGGCCCGGGGGACCCGGGGTTGCTGACGGTGCGCGCGGCGGCCTTGCTGGCGCGGGCGGAGGTGGTGCTGCACGACGCGTTGGTGGGGCCGGGCATCCTGGCGTTGATTCCGGACGGGGCCGAGGTCGTGGACGTGGGCAAGCGATCCGGCGACCACACGGTGCCGCAGGGGGAGTTGAACGAGCGGCTCGTGGCGGGGGCGCGCGAGGGCAAGTGCGTGGTCCGGCTGAAGGGTGGCGACCCGTTCGTGTT
>JBJSZF010000080.1:0-20023 GCA_046090125.1 Verrucomicrobiota bacterium | reverse complement strand
GGTCGCGTCGGCGCATGGACCACCTCGTTCGCCACCTGCACGGCCGCGAGCCGCGCTGGGAATGACGCTCGGTGGCACGATGCGGCCGGGGCGTGCCCGAAAAAATTCCTTCCAAACCGGCGGCGCGTGGCCAGCCTTGCGGCGTTCCATGAAGCGCTTCCTCACCCTTGCCTGCGTCGCGGCGTCCCTGATCGCCGGGCGTGCCCTTGCCATCCAGCTTTCCGACCTCGCCGGGACGTGGCTGCACGCGTCCGTCGAGGTGGACGGCAACGCCATCACCGACGGCAACCTGCTCGAGGCGGAGATGGAGATCTCCGGCGACAAGTACACGTTCCGCATGGGGGACAACACGGCGAAGGGCACGGTGAAGCTGGACGCGTCGGTGACGCCCGCGCGGATCGACATCACGGAGGTCGAAGGACGCAACCAAGGCCGGACGTTGGTGGGGTTGGCCAACACGACGGCGGACGGATGGAAGCTCGCGCTCAACATCCAGGGGGGCGACCGGCCGGCCGCCTTGTCGTCCGAGGGCGGCACGGCGCTCATTTCCTACAAGCGCAAGCCGGGCACGACCCGGCCTTTGCGTGGGTTGCTGATCACCGGCGGCTGCTGCCACGACTATCCCGGCCAGGCCAAGATCCTGACCGAGGGCCTCTCGGCCCGGGTCAACATCGGATGGGACGTCGTGATGGACCCGGGCCAGACGGGCACGAAGCACAAGGTTTCGGTGTACAAGGCGGAAGACTGGGCCGCGAAGTACGACGTGGTGCTGCACAACGAGTGCTTTGCAGACGAGAAGGAACTCGACTGGCTGGAGCGCATCGTGCGGCCGCATCGGGAGGGGGTTCCCGCCGTGGTGATTCATTGCGCCATGCACTGCTACCGCGCGCCCACGAACGACTGGTTCCGTTTTGTCGGCGTGACCAGCCATGGCCACGGGTCCCACTTCGCCTATGCCATGACCAACGTCGCGCCGGCGCACCCCGTCATGAAGGGCTTCCCCGCCACCTGGCAGACGCCCAAGGAAGAGCTCTACAACATCGCTGCCGTGGAACGTACCGCCACGCCCCTCGCCACCGGTTGGTCCCATGAAACCAAGAAGGCCGAGGTCAACGTGTGGGTGAACCAGTTCGGCAAGGGCCGCGTGTTTGGCACCACCATCGGCCATTACAACCACACCTTGCAGGACCCGGCCGTCCTCGACCTCCTCGCGCGCGGCCTGTTGTGGTCCACGGGAAAGCTCACGGACGACGGCAAGGCGGCGGCGGGCTTCGGACGCTAAGGGGCCGCAGGTCCCACCGGCGTGCCGTGTGCGCGTTGGCCGAATTCGTGCCACGCCCCCCGGGGCTCGTCACGCCCACGGCGTCGCGGTTCCACCCCCGAACGCTCATCGGGGGCCCCGCAGTTGCCTGCGAAGCCCCCGAACCTATGCGATAACCAATGCCCGTCGCCCACTCAGGCTTCGGACGACACCAACCTAAGCCATCGCCGTGCCAAGACGGCGGCTCCACGGTGAAAACGATTCACCGGAAACCGTTCCAAGCGTTACGATTCGGTTGCAGTACAGGCACTTGTGAAGTGCAAGGCCGAGCGCGTCGGCGGTACCCGCCGACCCGTGGCACGACCAGGCCGTCCCTGCCAACCCCGTCGGCCAACATCCTGCCAGCCTCACCCTCCGGGACGCCCCCGTGCGCGGGCCACCACCCTTGGCCATGCTTCCAACGCCGCATCCACGTCAGCGTCCGTCGATTCCCGGCCCAGGCTGAATCGAACGAGCGACGCACACTGGTCGCGCGGCACGCCCATGGCCGCGAGCACGTGGCTGGGCTCCAGCGAGCCCGCCGAGCACGCCGAGCCGCTGGAGGCGCAAATCCCCGCCAGGTCCAGGTTCGCCAGCAACGAGATCGCGTCGGCCCCCTCCACCGAGAAGGCGACGGTGTTGGGCAGGCGCGCATGGACGGCGCCGCGCCGATGGACGCCGGGAACCGCAAGGACCCCTTCCGCCAATCGCTCGGTCAAGGCGCGAAGCCGCCCGGGTGGAAACACCGGCTCGGGCGTGAATCGCTCGAAGGCCTCCACCAAGCCCACGATGCCGGGGAGGTTCTCCGTGCCGGCGCGCCGCTCGTTTTCATGGCCGCCCCCATGCAGGATCGGCTGGGGGAGAAGCGGGGAACGCACCCGCAAGGCTCCGACGCCCCGCGGCCCATGGACCTTGTGCGCGCAGGCCGACACAAGGTCTGCGTCGGCCGACCCGAGTGAATCCATGGGCAGCTTCCCGAACGCCTGGACGGCGTCGGTGTGGAACAGCACCCCCTTCTCGCGGCAGAGCCGGGCGATGTCGCCAATCGGTTGAACCGTGCCCACCTCGTTGTTGGCGGCCATGACGGACACGAGGACGGTTTCGGGCCTCAGGGCCCGGGCAACGTCGGCGGGATCCACCCGGCCGTCGGCATCCACGGGCAGCCAGGTCGCCTCGAAGCCCTCGTGCCGGACGAGGTGCTGCACGGCGTGGAGCACGGCATGATGCTCGACGGACGACGCCACCACGTGCCGTCCGCGATCGCGCCGCAACCGGGCCGACCCCAGCACGGCGAGGTTGGCGGACTCGGTTCCGCCGCTGGTGAAGACGACCTCGCTGGGTCGGCACGACCAAAGCCGGGCCAGTCGATAGCGGGCGTCATCGAGCACGTCACGGGCCTCGCGTCCGGCGCGATGGATGCTCGAAGGGTTGCCCCAGGCGCGCGAGGCGGCGTCGGCGACCACGCCAGCCACGCAGGCGTCCGGAGGCGTCGTGGCGTTGTAATCGAAGTAAACCATTCCCGTCAGGCGAAGGACTCCCCGGCCACGCGAGCGAGTCAAGGACGGGCTCGCGGGCGCTGGCAAGCCGGGCCCGATGCGGGCTTGGCCATGGCAAGGCCTTGGGTACGATGCGGCCCATGCAACGAGCCCTCCTTGCACTGGCTTGCCTTGGCCTCGCGACGTCCCACCGGACCGTCGTCGCCGCCGATTCCACCCTCCCGCGCGTGCCCCGCTTCTCCGTGGAGCACATGGATCGCTCCGTCCAACCCTCGGCGGACTTCTATAGGTTCGCGGCGGGCAACTGGGTGAAGTCGAACGCGGTCCCGGCCGACAAGGCGAGATGGAGCGGGTTCGACGAGTTGCAGGACCGGAACTGGAAGCTGATCCGCGGGCTGCTGGAGGAGGCGGCGGCGGGCAAGGCATCGGGCAAGGAGGGCTCGCAGGTAGGGGCGTTCTTCAAGTCGGCGTTGGGCACCAACAAGATTGAGTCGCTCAAGTTCAAGCCCTTGGCGGACGACCTGAGGAAGATCGACGCGATCCAGGACGCGACGGGCTTGTTCCAGGTGTTGGCGGGGCTGCATGAGCGGGACGTGCCGGGGATGTTCGGGTCGGGCGTGCTGCCAGACGCGCGGAACTCATCCATCTACGAGTTCAAGCTCGTGCAGGGCGGGCTGGGGTTGCCGGACCGGGACTACTACCTGTCGGAGGGCTTTGCCAAGCAACGCGAGGGATACCGGGCACACGTGGCCAAGATGCTCGGCCTGCTGGCGGGCACTCCGGGCCCCGAGGCGGCGACGGCTGCCGACGTGGTGCTGGAGATCGAGACGGCGTTGGCGCGCGCGGCCAAGTCGCGCGTCGAGCTGCGGGATCCCAACGCCAACTACAACAAGTTCCCCACCGCCAACCTCGGCGCCCTGTACCCGCGCCTGCCGCTCAAGGCCTACCTCGACGCCGCCGGCGCGGGCCGCATGACGGAGGTCAACGTGGGGCAGACGAACTTCTTCTCGGCGATGGACGGCCTGCTGGCGTCGCGGCCGCTGGCCGATTGGAAGCCCTACCTCCGCTGGCATCTCCTGAGGTCCTCGGCGGCGTACATGCACCGGGAGGTGGACGACGCGAACTTCGAGTTCTACGGCACCTTGCTTTCGGGCCAGCCGCAGATGGAGCCGCGCTGGCAACGGGCCGCCAAGGTCATCGACGGCTCCCTGGGCGAGGCCCTCGGCAAGCTGTACGTCCAACGCCACTTCCCCGAGGCCGCGCGCGCCCGCATGGCGGCCTT
This sequence comes from Verrucomicrobiota bacterium, assembly GCA_046090125.1. Lineage (GTDB taxonomy): Bacteria > Verrucomicrobiota > Verrucomicrobiia > Limisphaerales > UBA9464 > UBA6176. The sequence continues at coordinate 15,945 of JBJSZF010000080.1, read as the reverse complement.
GGTCGGCGACCTCAAGGTCGTCTTCCGCGCCCGCCTGGGCCGCCTCGACTGGATGTCCGAGGCCACCCGCGCAAAGGCCCTCGCCAAGTTCGACAAGTTCACCCAGAAGATCGGGCATCCGGAGAAGTTCCGGGAATACCCCTTTGCCGTGAAGGCGGACGACTACCTCGGCAACGTCCGGCGCGCCGCCTCCCATGAATGGCGCCGGCAAGTAGCCCGCATCGGCAAGGCCGTGGACCGATCCGAATGGCGCATGACGCCCCAGACGGTCAACGCCTACTTCAGCCCCCTCCAGAACGAGATCGTCTTCCCGGCCGGCATCCTCCAACCCCCCTTCTTCGACCTCGATGCCGACGACGCCGTCAACTACGGGGCCATCGGCGTCGTCATCGGGCACGAAATCACCCACGGGTACGACGACCAAGGCCGGAAGTTCGACGCCGATGGCAACCTCAAGGACTGGTGGACGGAGGAGGACGCCAAGGAGTTCATGGCGCGGGCGCAGAAGCTCGTGGACCAGTATGACGCCTACGAACCGTTGCCCGGCAAGAAGGTCAACGGCAGCCTGACCCTCGGCGAGAACATCGCGGACCTGGGCGGCACGAGCATCGCCTTCGAGGCCTTGCAACGCGCGCTGGCACGCGATCCCTCCAAGCGCCGCAACATCGACGGCTTTACCCCGGAGCAACGCTTCTTCCTGAGCTTGTCGCAGCTATGGCGCACCAACTTCCGCGAGGCCGAGCTGGTGCGGCGCCTCACCGTCGATCCCCACAGCCCCGGCATGTACCGCGCCGTCGGGCCGCACGTGAACCTCGACGAGTTCTACAAGGCATGGCAAATCGGGGAGGGCTCGCCCATGTACAAGGCACCTGCGGATCGCGCGCGCATCTGGTAGCGCCGCGAGGCCCTGGGATGGGGGGGCTTGGCCGCGTCCTTGCGGGCCGACCCTAGCCTCCATCCCGTCAAACCGCCGCCCGTCGGCCCGCCATCATGAAGTCGAGGTAACCCATCAATCGCGCCTTCATGTCGCGCCGATGGATGATGGCATCGATCAGCCCGTGCTTCTGGAGGAACTCCGCCGTCTGGAAGCCCTCGGGCAGCTCGGCCTGGGTGGTGTCCCGGATGACCCGCGGCCCCGCGAAGCCAATCAAGGCCTGCGGCTCCGCAAGGATGAGGTCTCCCACCGACGCGTAGCTTGCCATCACCCCGGCATAGCAGGGGTTCACGAGCACCGAGATGTACGGCAACCGCTGGCGCGCATGATACGCCAGGGCCCCGCATGTCTTCGCCATCTGCATCAAGGAAAACATCCCCTCGTACATCCGCGCGCCACCGCTCGTCGAAAACACCACCACCGGCAGGCCCCGGTCCGTCCCCGTTTCGATCAAACGCGTCAGCTTCTCCCCCACCACCGAGCCCATCGACCCGCCCAGGAACGCAAAGTCCATCACGCCCAACGCCACGCGGTGCGACCCGATCATCCCTACCCCCGTCACCACGGCGTCCTTCATCAACGAGGACTTCTTCTTGTAAGCCGCCAGCTTCGACGCATACGACGCCACCCCCGTGAACTTCAGCACGTCCACGGACTCCATCCCCGCGTCCATTTCCTCGAAGGAACAGGTCTCAACGAGCGAGTGAATGCGCTCCCGGGCCCCGATGGCGCCGTGATGTTCGCACTTCGGGCAGACCTTGAGGTTGTCGTCCAGCTCACGGTCGTAGATCAGGGACTCGCACCTGGGACACTTGGACCAGAGCCCCTCGGGGATGTCGCGCTTCTTGCTCTTGCCCGTCAGGCGGGGTTTTTGCGGAAACGCTGGGCTGATGCTGGGCGGGGGGGGCGTCACGCCGGGCGCCACTTGCTCCACGTCCATGCCCTTCTTCTTGATAACCTTGGTTCCCATTCATGGCGTCGGCGGGCGATGCCCGCCAACGTCGGCACCGTTCTGAAGATTTCAGACCCAAGTTTCAAGGCTCGTTCCGGCAACGCACCACGTCGCGGGCCGGCCCCAACCCGGGCCCCGTACGAAATCCCTAGCGCCGCCGGAGATTCCTCACGACTTCGTCCAACCGCCCCGCCTGCATTGGAGCCAGCTGCGAGCGATCCATCGCCCCGGCATGCTCCAGTGCCTCCGCCTTGTTCCCTTCCCGGGCCAACAAAAGCACCCAGGCCAGCCGGCGATTGGCCTCCAACCGGTCCTTCGCCGTTCCCTCGGCGATTCCCGACAGGACCTGCCTCGCCTCCGCGAGGCGGTCGTTGTCCATCAACGCCATGGCGTGGTTGAGCGCATAGGTCTTGTTGGCCGGAAAACGCGCCACGTTTTCAAACGTCAACTGAACCGCTTCCGCCAGCGAACGGCGCGCGAAGATGAGGGCCACCGCGCGGTTGTTTGCCGCACGCGGGTCTTTCGGGCCCAAAGCAAGCGCCCGGCGGCTGCTCTCCAGCATGTCGTCCATTTCCGACGCCCACGCGGCGGCAAGGAACCGTTTCGACCAGTACACGATGGAGTCCGACATGGCGGCCTCGGCCCCCCTGAGCAATGCCAGGGCGGCATCCGACAGCCCGGCCTCGTCCAGCCAGCCGGCCAGGCGCAACGCAAGCGGCGCGTCCTTGAGGGGCAAGGCCTTGGCCCTGCCGGCAGCAGCCAACGCGGCTTCCCTCCTGTTGAGCTTCGCCTCCGCCACCGCCTGCCACACCTCGGAAATCACATCCACGTTGGGGGCATTCCCGAACACCCTCACGATTTCAATGCCCAGCTCCCTAAGCTCGCGCCATCCCTGCGAGGCGTACAGTGCCTCCCCGTGAAGCAACCAAAGAGGCAAGTACCGGTACCTCGACACCTTCCCGCCCCGAAGGAACACCACCGCTTCATCCAACATCCCCAGGGCCAGCAACGCCTGCCCCACCGTGGTAGCCTGCCTCGGATTCCGGATATCCAGCACCGGCAACGCCTCCCGCGCCAAGCGCATCGCCTCGTTCCGCCGTCCGCTGTTCGCCACGACCAACCAGCGCTCCGCATGCTCCGGCACGCCCGCCGTCCCATAGTCGATCTCCAGCAACAACAATCGCTCCTGCTCCACCAGGTCGGCGCGCGCAGCCGCCACCCTCCTCCCCAGCACCAACGCCAGGTGCCTCCACTTGCCCTCCGCCTGCGCCGCCACCAGCCGGGCCATCCCTTCGGCGGCCCCGGAGGCTGGACCCCACTGCGCCTTCCACGCCTCTCGTCTCAGCGACAGCTCCGGGTTCCCGGCAAAGGCCCGGGCGTGCCGGGACCACAGCCGGTCAAACAACCGCATGTTCCCCTCGTCAAACGCCGCCTTGGCCATCCAGCCTGCCGCCTCAGGACTCAGCACCTCCTCGTAGGCACCCCCAAGCCTCAACACATCCGCCGACTGCTCCGCCCGGTCCAGCAACCGCAGCGTCAGCTCCAGGTCCGCCACGTTGGTCCCGGACAACCGCAGCAGCCAGAACGCCTCCCGAAGTGGAATCCCAACCTCCCCCAGCTCTCGCTCCTTGGCCTGCCCCGCCGCGGACAACCACGTCCGAAAGACCTCCAGGCTCGCGGGCTGGTTTGCCGCCGCCGCACGCCACGCAATCACGGCCGCCCGGTAGTTTCCGGCCGCCCAATCCTCCCGAGCCCGTCGCAGCAGCATCTTGCTTTGCACCATGTCCACGATGCTGACCCGGGACGCAGGCGAAACGCTGGGGGGCGTCACCCGCCACACCTTGGCCAGTAAGAACGCAAAGAGCCCGGCTGCCAAAGCCGCGCTGCCCAAGGCCAGTGCCATGCTGGCGAGCCAAGAGCGGCGAACGTGCTTGCTCACCGCAGCAAGACTTCCAAGCGACAACCCAGCCCGTTCTCTTCCATCTCGATGGATCATAGGTCCAAACGTCACCCCTGCTTCTCGTACCAACTTTCCCAAGGCAAACCACCACCGAAATCGCCCCCTCCACACCGCCGCGGAAAAACCGCTCCGCTCCACGCTTTAATCCGTATCAAGAACCCGTCGCCGCGCCAAAGAACGCCCATGCTGCGGCCATTCATCGTCAACGCCTTCAATCGCCTCCTTGGAAAAAACCCTCGCGACGTCGTGCTCTTTCCCGGTCACGGCGTCACCCTCGCAACCGTCATCGACCCGCCGCACACCTCATCCCCATCCACAGCATCCGCGGCAGGTGAAACGGCCCCTTGAACAGGTTGCCCTTCGCCCCCTGGCTCACCGTCCCATCCCGATGCAGGTACCCAAACCACTCGCCATGCTCCGGGTCCGGGAAATGCCGGAAGCTCCAATCGTGCACCAACCGGTGCCGCGTCGCATGGCGCGCCTCGCCCGTCATCCGCCACGCCATCAACGTCGCGACGATCGCCTCGCAGTGCGGCCACCAAAACTTCATGTCATGCCAATACTCCTGCACCGGCCGCCCCATCAAGTCCGTGAAGTACAGCAATCCCCCGTGCACCGGATCCCAGCCACGCTCCCACATCCCGTCCAGGATCTCCACCCCCAACGCCGCCATCCGCGCGTCCCCCCGCATCCGCGCCTCCTGCAACACGAACCACGCGCACTCGATCGCATGGCCCGGGTTCAACGTCCGCCCGTCGATATGGTCCAGGACCGATCCATCCAGCGCCACCGTCTCCATCAACGCCCCGTGTTCCCGCTTCAAAAAGTCGCGCTCGATCTCCGCGATGAATCCATCGATCCATTCCGTCGGCGTCCGCCCGCCCACGGGCGCGTCCCCAAGGTGCTCCCGCAGCTCCTGCGCCGTCACGATCCCGATCATCAGCGGCCCCACGCCCTTGGACGACCGCGTGGGCTCGAACTTCGGCGTCATCACGCCGGGCTCGAACGAGTAGCGCAGGTACGTCTCAAACGCCCGCCGCGCCTCTTCGGCCGCCCTCCCGTCGCCCGTGGCCCGCGCCCAGGCTGCAAAGGCAATCGCCGCGAACGCCTCGCTGTACACGTACCGACGCATCCGCAACGGGCGCCCGTCGCGCGTCACGCTGAACCACATCTTCCCGTCCGGCCCCTGGCCATGCCGCCGCAGGAACTCCACGCACGAACGCGCCGCCTCCAGCCATTCGTCCCGTTGTTCCACCGTCCTCCACAGCGTCGCAAGCATCCAACCCGCCCGCCCCTGGAACCAGATGCTCTTGTCCGTGTCCAACACGGACCCGTCGCGGTCCAGGCACGTCAGCATCCCCCCGTGCTCGCGGTCGAGCCCGTGCCGGAGCCAGAACGGGATCACGTCGTCCAGCAGCGCACGCCGGTAGAACGCCCCCAACGCGTCGCGGTCCTCGGGCGTCGCAATGAGGCTCATGCGATCCAATCGAAGAAGCCGATGCCCTCGAGGTCGCCCCTCAGCGCGCGCGCTTCCTCGGCGGACAACGTGATGTTGGGAAGACGTGACGGGCCCACCTCGATGCCCAACATCCCCATAAGCGCCTTGGCGGACCCCATGTAGCCGCGCGCGGCGAGCACCCGGATGACCTCCGTGCCGCGGAACTGCTCGATCCGCGCGGCCTCGATGTCGCCACGCGCAAACGCGGCCAGGAGCCGCTGGTAAATCGGCGCGGCGAAGTTGAACCCGCTGCCCACCGCGCCCCGCGCCCCCAGCGCCAGCGCGCCCAGCAGGTGCTCGTCGATCCCAAACGGCACGTCCATCCCCGTCCGCAGGCATTGCTGGTACGTCATCAGGTCCGGGTTCGTGTACTTCAGCCCGGCCAAGGTGGGGATGCGGCCGGGGGCTCGCTGGAGAAACTCCGACGACGACAGCAGGATGCCCGTGAGCGCGGGGATGTCGTAGTAGTAGAAGGGCGTGGCGGGCGCGGCGGCGGCGATGTGGGCGCAGCATGCGACGAGCACGTCCACGGACCGGGGCTTGAAGTAGGACGGGGCAAGGGCCGAGATGGCGGCGGCGCCGAGTTGCCCCGCCTGCGCGGCCAAGGTGCGGGCATCTTCTAGGCAATTGCCGCCCACGTGCACCACGACGCGCAGGGCCGTGCCCCGCGCCACCTCGAACCAACGCCGCGCCAGGTCCATCCGTTCCTGCAACGTCAGCGACGCGCTCTCGCCGGTGCTTCCACCAATGAAGGCCACGCCCACGCCGTTGCGGACCAAGTGGGCGGCTTGGGCCTCCACGGCCTGCAACCGCAGCGAGCCGTCGGGATGGAAGGGCGTGTGGACGGCGGCCACCAGCCCATGCAAGGGATGCGAAGGGGTCATGCGCTCCCGTCAGCCTATCGGCGTCCCTCGCCAAAGTCAGCCGGCCGGATGAGCAGGACGAGCACCACCGACACCACGGCGGCGGCAGCGAACACGGAGAAGATCATGGCCAGCGGCAGGTTGCGGTCGCGCATGATGCCAAAGCCCCAGTCGGCCAACCCGCCGCAACTGATGCTCACCATGTTCATCAAGCCGTAGCCCGTGGCCCGGTGTTCCGGGCGCGCCACCTGGCACAGGATGGGCATGTTGTTGGCGTCGAAGAAGCCCCAGCCCAGGCCGAACAAGGCGAGGAACGCGATCGCCACCCAGAGCTGGCCCGTCTGCGGCGAGTAGCCCACGCCGAACATCGCCGGGATGATCAAGGCCATCCCCAGGGCGCTGACATGGATTCGCCCCCGGGGCGTGTGTTGCATGCGCCGGTCCGCCAGCCATCCGCCCACCAGCGCGCCCACGATCGCGGCGCATTGCCAGTACAACGTCGCCGACACCCCCGCCTTGCCCTGTCCGATTTGGAACTCGGTCTTCAGGATGGCCGGCATCCAGTCGCGCACCACCCATCCCGCCAACGCCGGCAACGTGAAGTACAACACCAACAGCACGAACGACGGCGTGCCCAGCAACGTCCCCACGGCGCCCCACGGCGACGGCCGCGGAGCCCCCACCGGCCGCGGCGGGTCGCGCAACAGGAAGAACAACGGGATCGACACCAGCACGCCCGCCAGCCCGCACAGGTCAAACGTCCGGCGCCAGCCCACGTCCGGGCTGTCGGCCGCATAGCCCGCAAAGCTCCCGACGATGACGCCCAGGTAGATGCCCATCTGGTGCACGCTCACCGCACGCGAGCGCGTTGGGCCCGGGTGGTAGTCCGCAATCAACGCCAGCGCGGCCGGGATGTAGAACGCCTCGCTGAAGCCCATCAGCGACCGCGCCCAGAGCAGGTCCTCGAACCGCGTCACGTGCCCCGTCCACCACGTCACCACCGACCACGCCGCCAGGCTTGCGCAGATCGTCAGGCGTCGGCCCACGCGGTCCGCGATCCACCCGCCCACGGGGCTGAGGAAGGCGTACACCCACTTGAACTGGCCGAGCATCCGGCCCCAGTTGCCATCCGTCCGGATGTCCGGGATGTCGCCCATCACGGACGACTTCATGGCCGCGAGGAGCTGGCGGTCCAGGTAGTTGAGGAGGGCGACCGGGGCGAGGATCGCGACGGTGAGCCACGCGAGCCGGTGCAGCGTGGGGGCGGATGCTGGCGTGGGCGCTCCGTTCACTTGGCCCCTTGCTCGATCCAGGTTCGGACCAGCTTCACCTGCTTGGGCGGGAGCTTGTGCTTCTCGGGATGCGGCAGGTCCTCGTCCTTGCCCTCGATGATGGTGAGCAAGGAACTCTTGGCTGGGTTGGAGGCTGTGACGACGGAGCCGTAGTTGGATCCGCCCTTGAGCACGGCGGCGGCGGTCTCGATGGAGAAGCCGCCCTTGGCCCCGCCACCCGCATGACAGGAACCGCACGCCGCCTGGAACAACGGCCCGATGTCGGCCGCGAACGTGACCGGCTTGACGACGTCGCGGATGGGGCCGTCGGGCCACTCGGCCCCTTGGTCGATCCAGGCGCGGAGGATGCCCACCTGCGTGGCCGTGAGCTTCTCCGACTGGCCCGGCTTGTCCGAGGGCGGCGGCATGAGCATCTCGTCGATCAGGCCGCACACCATGTGGATGATGGCGCTTTCCTCGCTCTTGCCCGCCTGGATCGCGGGGCCGTGGTCCTCGGTCACCTTGAAGGCCCCCTCCTTCGTATCCATGCGGTACTTGCCCTTCTGCTTGTCCGGGCCATGGCAGGAAATGCAGGACTCCTTGAAGATGGGATAAACGTCGGCGGCGAAGTCCACCTTGCGCGGCACGGGCAACGGGATCTTGGAGAGGTCTAGCTTGGGCTTGTCGGCGGCGTGGGCGGCCAGGGAACAGGCGAGGGCGAGGGCGAGGGCAAGGCGGCCCAAGGGCCGGATGGGGCTGGTCGGGCTCATGGGATACTCCTCACGGTTTCCCGCCCTTGGGGGTGTAGGCCGCCTCCGTCCCAAACTGCAACGAAGGCACCTTTGCGGACGCGCTCACCTCCAGGGCGATCCAGTGGCCGTTGGCGGCATGGGAGGGGAAGCCACAGGCAAACGCGTAGTCGCCGGCCTCGGAGGCCTTGAACGTGAAGACCTCGCCCTTGCTACCCGTGGTGCCCTTCACCGGGTTGGGCGTGGAGGCTCCCTCGAAGGCGGGATCGCCCATCTGCAACCGCCGCACCATGGGACGCTCGACGACGATCACGGAGTGGGGCACCGGGCTGCGGTTCGTGAACGTGACCTCCACCTCCGCGCCCAACGGCACCGTGAGCTTCGCGCCGCCCTTGGCGAACCCATCGAAGTTCATCCCGTAGTTCGCACCGTTCCACGCCGACACCAACACCAGCTTCACGCGCTTGCCGTCGTCGCCCAGTCGCAGGAACTGCTCGGGCTTCGGCGGCGCGCTGTCGGCGGCTGGGGGCGGAGCCGGGTGATCGTGGTGCGCGTCCGTGCCTTGGCCGAGGACGGCGAGCGACGCGGAGAGGGCGAGGAGGACAGGGAGGCGGGACATGGGTGAAAAGCGGGAAGCGGGAAGCGAGGGGCGGGGGGCGGCGAATGGCGAATGGCGAATGGCTGGTGGCGAATGGGGCGACGGGCAGGCCCGGGCGGGGGTGGGACGCCCGGGCCTGCCGGCATTCGGTGGGTTCAGGGTTGCTCGAGGGGCGCGATCACGGCGCCGGCGGGGACTTGGTCGGCGGGGACGAGTTGCCAGAGGGCGCCGCGGTCGTTCTTGGCGGGGTCGGCCGGGCCGCCGTAGTTGGCGTGGGCGTTGGTGAGGTAAATGGTGCCATCGGGGGCTTGGCCACCGCCGGTGAACATGAGCTTGGTGTCGAGGAGCTCCTGCATTTGCCACTTGTTTTGGCCGTCACGGGCGACGCCCCAGAGCTTTCCAGAACCCCAGTCGCCCACGAAGTAGACGCCTTCGAGCGACGGGTAGCGAGTGCCCCGATAGATGCCGAAGCCGATGATGCAGTTGCCTTGGTCCACGTGGCTGTACTCGGCGATGGGCATCTCGCCGACGCGCGGGGCGTCCTTGACGGCCTCGAGGATGGGCTTGCCGGCCGCATCGATGGGCAGCGGGAACGGATGCGTGCCGCACATGAACTTCCACCCGTAGTTGAGCCCGCCCTTGCCGGCCGGCTGGAAGTCGAGTTCCTCGAAGTGGTTCTGCCCGATGTCGGCGATGTAGAGGTCGCCCGTCTTGGCATCGAACTGGAACGACCACGGGTTGCGGAGGCCGTAGGACCAGATCTCGGGGCGGGCGTTGGGATGGATCTTGTTGAAGGCCTCCTCGGTGACGCCGAAGAGCTTCATCTGCATGAGGGGCGTGAGGAACGGATTGTCCTTGGGGATCGCGTAGCCGCGGTCAGACGATGGATGGTCCACGTCGATGCGCAGCATCTTGCCGAGGTAGGAGGACAGGTCCTGCCCGGCTCCGAGCACGTCGCCCTCCCAGCCGCCGTCGCCGCTGCCGATGTACAGGTAGCCATCCGGCCCGAAGGCGATCTCGCCGCCGTTGTGGTTGGCGTAGGGACGGTTGATCTGCATCACGACGCGGGCGGACTCCATGTCGGCGCGGTCGGCGTTGGAGGCGGAAGCCTTGTACTCAACGATGAACGAGGCGCCGTTGAACCACATGTCGGAGTAGTGGACGTAGAACTTCCCGTTCTCCTTGAACTTGGGGTGGAACTCCAGGTCGTAGAGGCCCTGCTCGAGGAACGAGCTCACGACGGTGTCGTGGATGTCCATGAACGGCTTGGGCAGGACCTTGCCGTCCTTGACGATGCGCACGACGCCCGGGCGCTCGCACACGAAGAGGCGGCCCGAGCCGTCCGGGGCCACGGCCACGCGGACGGGGTCCACGAAGTCCTTGGCCACCTGGACGAGGGCGACCTTGGGTGCCTTGGGCAGGCGCCCGCCGGGGGTTGCGGTGTTGTGGGTGGGCGCGGCCGAAACGGACGCGGCGGCCACGCACGCGAGGATCGACGAGACGATGGGGGTCTTCATGGCTTCGGTGATGACGTGTGAACGGGGACAGGGTGTTGGGTTGCTGAAAGGAGTGGAAGCGCCTTTTGGACCGAGCGGGCAACGCCCCAGCCGAGGGGGACGGCGACCAGCAGCCATGCGGCAAGGATGCGCAGCGTCTTCATGGCTTGGCCGGGGGAAACCGGGCGGGGTCCAGCGGCCGGACCAGCAGGTTGCACACGCACCCCACCACCAGCAGGCCCGACATCAGGTACAACGTCGGCCCATACGCCTCGGCGGCCGGCACGCCCGCCTTCTTGCGCGCGTCCGACATGTAGTTGACTAACTGCGGCCCCAGCAGCGCCGCAAGGGACCACGCCGTGATCAAACGGCCATGGATCGCCCCCACCTGGTGCGTCCCGAAGATGTCGCGCAAGTACGCCGGGATCGTCGCAAACCCGCCGCCGTACATGGAGATGATCACCGCCGCCACCCCCACGAACAGCCGTTGCCCGCCCCACTTCGGTGCCCACGGCAGCGCCGCGTACAGCAACGCACCGAGCAGGAAGTACACCGCGTAGATCGCCCGCCGGCCCGTGCGGTCCGACAAGGACGACCACGCGAACCGTCCCCCCATGTTGAAGATCGACAGCAACCCCGCGAAGCCCGCCCCCACCGTGGCGTTCACGCCCAGCATGTCCTGGCACATCACCGACGCCTGCCCCAGGATGCCAATGCCCGCCGTCACGTTCAGCGCCAACACCGCCCACAACAGCCAGAACGCCCCCGTCTTCCACGCCCGGTCCACGCCCACCGCCATCCCCTGCCCCGCCCCGCCCGCCGCGAGGGGTCCGCCGCCGCCCCCCACGCGCGGCTGCCACCCCTCCGGCCGCCAACCCGCCGACGGCACCCGCACCGTCACGCCCCCAAACACCATGAAGCACGCATAGATCCCGGCCATCGCCACCAACGCCTCCGTCACCCCCATCGACGTCGGCGACTGGAACCGCGCCATCAGCTCCTGCCCCAGCGGCGCGCCCACCAAGGCCCCGCCCCCAAACCCCATGATCGCCAGACCCGTCGCCAGCCCCGGACGGTCCGGGAACCACTTCATCAACGTGGACACCGGCGCGATGTACCCCAGCCCCAGCCCGATCCCGCCGATCACCCCATACCCGAGGAAGATCAGCCAGAGGATGTGCAGGTGAACGCCCAGCGCCGATACCATCAACCCGCCGCAGAAGCACGCCGCGCTCGCCAGCATCGCGCAACGCGGGCCGCGACGGTCCACCCACTTCCCAAACGTCGCCGCCGACAACCCCAGCACCGTGAGCGCAATCGAGTAAATCCAGCCCACCTGCGGCAACGTCCAGTCCACTCCGGCCTTCGACTGCCCGATGCCCACGAGGCGCGTCAGCGGCTGGTTGAACACGCTGAACCCATACACCTGCCCGATGCACAGGTGCACCGCCATCGCGGCGGGCGGCACCAGCCAACGCGAGAACCCCGGCCCCGCCACAATGGCGTCCGGCGACAACCAACCTGTCCTCGGCTTTGATGCGTCCACGGGAAACGCCGTGATTCATCCCGTCGCCCGCCCCGATGCCAAGCCGGAACTGGCGGGCCGCAACACTCCGGGTGCACGCCGAAGTCGGGGCAGTGGCGGCGAGCGGGAGGCGTTGTCGAGCCGCTCACCCCTCATCCGCTCAACTCGGTCACCCCAGTCAGTTCGGTCCTCGCACTTTTTCCCCGCTCCCCGCCCCCCGCCCCCTCGCTCACTCCTTGTCCCACAACCAACGCGGGTCCCAACGATTGTTGCCCACGCCCACGATCGCATCGCCGCGCGCCACCTCGCCGGACTCGGTTCTGCCCGGGAAAAACTGGAAGCCCAGCCGCGACACCCGTGTCGGCTCGGCGTGGCCGTCAGCCCACGTCGTGTTGGCGCGCCGCAGGTGCCGGCCCACCACGCGGTAGGGGTTGTTCGACGCATAGTCCGGATGGCTCGGCGTCAGAAAGTACAACAACTGCGCGCCCTTCACCTCCGCCCATTGGTCCGGGTCCTTCTCCAGCGCATTGCGAACCAGGCCCGCGTCGCCGAACACGACTGACTCGGACGGGTGGCGGACGGACGACAGCTTGAGCGAGCCGATGCGTTCGCCGGCCCACGGGGAGTAGCTGAACTCGATGTGGTTCATGCCGATACCGAAGCGCCCGGCACCCGTGGACGACGGCTTGCCCTGCACGATGCCGGACTGGTTCGTCCCCGTGACAGACGGGCAATCGACGCCGTTCTTGGCCGGGAAGTAACGGCGAAGCAGGTCTGGCCACCACGTCGTCGATCCGCCCGGCACGAACGCCCCGGCGGGCGGAGCGCCCAGCACCTCCAAGGGCACCATGCAATCGCGGTGGTCCTCCGCATACATCAGGAACGCGAGCCCGATCTGGCGCCCGTTGCCCAGGCACTTCATCCCACGCGCCTTTTCCCGCGCCTTGCCCAAAGCCGGCAACAGCATCCCGGCCAGGATCGCAATGATCGCAATCACCACCAGCAACTCGATCAAGGTAAAGCCCGGGCACCCCGTTCTCCTTTGCGACGCCGTCATGACCCCATCCAGCGCCACCCAGCCTCCCCATGACAAGACCCCGGGCGTCCCAAACCATGGGGCAGACCCTTTCCGCACGCCCCCCGCTCCCCGCCCCTCACCCCTTCCCCATGTACTTCGCCACGGCCTCGGTCCGGGAGCTGACCTGGAGCTTCTCGTAGATGCGGCGGATGTAGGTGCGCACGGTGTTCTCGGTGATGCCCAGGCCGACGCCGATGTCCTTGTAGGGGCGCCCTTGCGCCAGGCCGGCAAGCACTTGCGCCTCCCGGTCGCTCAGCCCCTCCATGCCGGGCTGCACGGGCCGTGGGTCCTGGAAATAGGAAACCACCTTCCGGGCAATGCGCATGGACATGGGCGAGCCGCCCGCATGGACCTCCCGGATCGCATCCAGCAACTCCTCGACGGGACGATTCTTGAGGAGATAGCCCCGGGCCCCGGCCCGCAGCGCCTCGAAGATCGTCTGCGGATCCTCGTAGGTCGTGAGCATCACCACGCTCATGTCGGGGATGATCCGGCACAGCCGCCCCACCACCTCCACGCCCCCAATCCCCGGCAAGCGGATGTCCATGAGCAACACGTCGGGCTTCTCCCGGGGAACCCGGTCCAAGGCCTCCTCCCCGGTCCCATGCACGCCCACCAACTCGACCCCGGGAACGCCTCGAAGCAGTGCTTCCAGGCTTTCCCGCGTCCCACGGTCATCCTCCACCAATGCAATGCGTATCCGTGTCATGTCGTCCCCCCGGGCCATGGGATGAAGGCGGACACCGTCGTGCCCCGACCCTCACGGCCCTGAATTTCCAGTCGCCCACCCATGGCTCGCGCGCGCGACGCCAAGTTCGTCAGCCCGTTCCCGTTGCCGCCGGGCACCTGCCAGGGCAACCCCTTCCCGTTGTCCGAAATCTCCAGCTCCATCCCGCCGTCGGCCACCGCCACCCGCAGCCGCACCTCGGTGCCGTCCGAGTGCTTGATGGCATTGTTCACGGCCTCCTTGGCGATCAACACGACGTGATGCCGCCATTCCGCGCCCAGCGTGCGTTCCCCCTGCTGCTCCGGCAGCTCCAGAACCGGCCGAAACCCGGCGTTCCCGCAAAACTCGACCACCATCTGTCCGAGGTAGCCCACCAACTCGGACCATGTGTCGTTGGATGGGTTCACCGCCCACACCGCCGCATCCAGCGAGCCCATGGTGCCACGCGCCACCCTCAGGCCCTCCTGCACCCGTTCCAGCGCCTCGGCCGGCATCGACTCCACCCGGCACGCCCGTTCCAACAGCAACGCCACCTGCGTCACGCCCGCCCCAACGTCATCATGCAAGTCCTGCGAAATCCGCGTTCGCTCCCGCTCCAGCATCGTCTCCCGCTCCATCTCCTTCATCCGCCGCCGCATCCGCCGCATCGAAACCCCCCGCGCCATGCCCACCGCCGCGCTGGCCGCACCCACCACCACGAGCCCCATGAACCACTTCCGTTGCCACAGGGGAGCCAGCACCTCAAACGTCACCGCAGAGGGCGCACCCCACTCTCCCTCGCGCTCCGACGCCCGCACCTCCAGCCGATAGGCCCCGGGCCGGAGGTCCTGCATCGACAGCCGATGCACGTCCAAGACCGCCCTCCAATCCTCGTTCGGCAGCAACCGCGCCTCGAAGCGCACGTGCTCCGCCGCATCAAAGCGATCGGCTCGAAATCCCAGCTCCACCTCGCCCTTCTCCTCGCCCAGGGCCAGGACCCCTCCCGGCGCCGGGAGCCCACCTCCATCGCGCGACCCCGCCCCGTCACGAACCCATCGCCACGCCACACCGGGAGCACCTACCCGGGCTGGCAACCTCGTGGCATCCACCACCGCCAACCCCTTCCCCGTCGCCCACCACAACCTCCCGTCACCACCCCGCGTCACCACGGGATGAAACCCCACCCGCGGCATCCCCGGAAAACCGTCCCTCCGATCAAACATCCGCACGTCCAACCGCGAGGCCTTCCCGGACTCCACCGCGTCAAACGACGCCACGGGCACCCGAAGGCATCGATCCTGCGCCCAGATCCAAACCTGCCCCTCGTCATCCTCCGCGACGGCCATGGCATCCCCCACCCGCAGCCCCGCCTCGCGTCCAAACAGGCGCGCCTTCCCGTCCTTCACCCGCACCAGGCCCTCCGCCAAAACCCCCACCCACATCGAGCCATCGCGCCCGGCCGCAAGGCACGCGTACCGCTGCCGATCGTCCAACCCCGGCACGGGCACCCGCTCAAACCGGTCCCTCCCCATCCGGAACAACCCATACCCCATGCCGCACACCCACATCCGGCCCTCGGCGTCCTCCGCCAGGCCATGCACCACCATGTGCGGGATTCCATCCACCTCCCCCAACACCCGAAACCTCCCACCCTCCCTCACCGCCACCCCCGCCGCCGTCCCCACCCACAACCGCCCCGACCGGTCCTCATGCAAGGCCCGGATGATCTGCGCCCCTGTTTCCGCCGGCGACACGTCCGTCCATCGGCCGTCCCGCCCATGCATCAAGCCAGCGTGGAACGTCCCCGCCCAAAAATCCCCCTGCCGATCCCGCAAGACCGACTGTACGACCCCCCCTCCCCCCAACTCCCGCCCCGCCGTGGGATGCGGCTCAAACATCCCGTCGCGCCATCGCATCAACCCGCCCCCGTGCGTCCCGACCATCATCACCCCTGGCTCTTCTTCCGCCACGCTGTTCACCGAGGCGCCCAGGCCCGAGCCCGCGCCAAACACGCGGAAGGACAACCGCCGCACCCGCACCAAGGCACCCCCGTTCGATCCCACCCAGATGTTGCCGGACCCGTCCTCCAACAGGCTCGTCACCGAATTGTTCGGAAGGCCAAGCCCCGCCGTCGCCACCGCAGCCTCCCGCCCCGGGCCAAAACGAGCCAAACCCGTCGCCCATCCCCCAACCCATACCCCCCCGTATCGATCCTCCAACACCGTCACCGCACCCCCCACCACCCACTGTAACCGTTCCTTGCCCTCGTCCCCTGCACCCTCCCACAACCTCCAAACCTCCCGATCCCACGCCAC
>JBJSZF010000079.1:0-1442 GCA_046090125.1 Verrucomicrobiota bacterium | reverse complement strand
GTTCTGCCAGAACTCTTCGCGGATGGCGGGGATGCGCTTGAGGGCTTCGGTGAGGCCTTCTTCGGTGCGTCCCATGCCGCACTTGTCCCACATCAACAGCCCCAGCTCTTTGTGGAAGCTGTCGACGGTGCGCTTGCCCTTGATGTTGAGCAAGGTGCCGAGCCGCGCCTTGACATCGGCTTCGGCGGCCGCGAACTCGGGCCAGTCGGTGGACTTGGCCTGGGGTTTGCGGCGCGCGAGGTAGTCACCGATGCAGGGCGGCGCGACGAAGTAGCCGTCGGCCAAGCCTTGCATCAGCGCGCTGGCGCCGAGGCGGTTTGCGCCGTGGTCCGAGAAGTTGGCCTCGCCGCCGACGAAGAGGCCGGGGATGGTCGACTGCAGGTTGTAGTCCACCCAGAGGCCGCCCATGGTGTAGTGCACGGCGGGGAAGATGCGCATGGGCGACTTATAGGCGTCCTCGGCGGTGATCTCGTGGTAGATGGCGAAGAGGTTGCCGTAGCGCTCCCGGATCTTGCCCTCGCCGAGGCGTCGGATGGCGTCGGAGAAGTCGAGGTACACGCCGAGGCCGGTCTCGCCGATGCCGCGGCCCTCGTCGCAGACGTACTTGGCGGCGCGGCTGGCGACGTCGCGCGGGGCGAGGTTGCCGAAGGCCCCGTACATGCGCTCGAGGTAGTAGTCGCGCCGTTCCTCGGGGATGTCGGCGGGATTCTTGCGCGCGTCCTCCTTGTGCTTGGGGACCCAGATGCGGCCGTCGTTTCGGAGCGACTCCGACATGAGGGTGAGCTTGGACTGGTAGTCGCCGGAGACGGGGATGCAGGTGGGGTGAATCTGGGTATAGCAGGGGTTGCCGAAGCAGGCCCCGCGCTTGTAGGCGCGCCAGATGGCGGTGGTGTTGGAGCCGCGGGCGTAGGTGGAGAGGTTGAAGACGTTGCCATAGCCGCCGGTGGCGAGGACGACGGCGTCGGCGGCATGGCGGGTGATCTCGCCGGTCTGGAGGTTGCGGACCACGATGCCCTTGGCGTGGCCGTCCACGACGACGAGGTCGAGCATCTCGGAGTGGGTGAACGACTTGACGCCGCCGGCCGCGACCATGCGGTTGAGGGCGGAATAGGCGCCGAGGAGGAGCTGCTGGCCGGTCTGGCCGCGAGCGTAGAAGGTGCGGCTGACCTGGGCCCCGCCGAAGGAGCGGTTGTCGAGGAGGCCGCCGTATTCGCGGGCGAAGGGGACGCCCTGGGCGGCGCACTGGTCGATGATGTTGACGGAGACCTCGGCGAGGCGGTGGACGTTGGCCTCGCGGGCGCGGTAGTCGCCGCCCTTGATGGTGTCGTAGAAGAGCCGGTGAACGGAGTCGCCGTCGTTCTGGTAGTTCTTGGCGGCGTTGATGCCGCCCTGGGCCGCGATGGAGTGGGCGCGGCGCGGGGAGTCGTGGAAGACGAAGTTGA
>JBJSZF010000078.1:0-5637 GCA_046090125.1 Verrucomicrobiota bacterium | reverse complement strand
CACCCTGACCCGCGCCGAAACCTCCGGCGTGTGCGAGGCCTTCCTGAAGGCCCATGCGGATTTTGAACCCTTGCCATTCGCGAATCCGTTCAAGCCGGACGCGCCGCCCTCCGCGTCCTACGTCTTCTGGCCGCAAGAAACGGGGGGAAGCGGCATGTTTGTCGCGAAGTGGCGGCGGCGCACGGTCTAGGAACCGGCGGCACGGGCACCCTGCGACACGCAAGGGTGCCCGGGCTGCCCACCCCGGGGCGCAATTCGCCTCGATTCGCTCAACGGGCGTGCAGGGAAATGCCTTGCCAACCCTGGCGTGCCGTCGCGTGATGGCCGTGTCATGACGCGACAGCACTTCCCTGGTAATCGCGGTGCCATCCTCGCCCTTGTGGCGGGCTTCAGCGTGGCCTCCGCGCGAGCCGAGACGCTCTTCTCGGACAACTTCGACTCCGACACGTCCGCCGCATGGGACATGCGCGTGGGCGTGTTCAACGCCGGCGACACCGACTACAAGGTGGACTGGTCCTTCGACTACGGTAAGCAGACCTACAACCTGTTCGCCGACGCCCTCGACACCACCGGCCAGAACCTCACGGTCCCCCCGGCCCCCAACTCCAACGGCACGACCAAGGGCGTCAAGCTCACCGTCAACAAGGACGACATCGGCGCGCGCGTCGTCGTCAACCTCTACCCCAAGAACCAGAACTTCAGCGGCGACTACGTGCTCAAGTTCGACATGTTCATGAACCACGGGTCGTGGGGTGACATCGGTGGCGGCACGACCGAGAACGCCTGGTTCGGCATCAACCACACGGGCGCCGGCGCGAACTGGGCCGTGTTCTCGGGCAACGGCCTCAGCTCCGCCTTCGCCGCGCCCATCGCGGGCGCGGACACCAGCGACGGCCTGTTCTTCACCGTCACCTGCGACGGCGGCGGCGCGAAGGACCTCTGGGCGCTCGCGGGCAACGCGGGCGGCCGACCCACCGTGCTGTTCGGCGACGCCGGCGGCATCCTCGACCTCGACGGCGACACGTTCCCCGACCACGGCGACGAGCAGGGCAACTTCCAGGGCACGTTCACGTCCCCGCCCTTCGAGGCCCCCGGCATCATCGCCAAGCGCTGGATCCCCGTGGAGGTGTCCCAGATCGACAACCTTGTCACCATGAAGCTCAACGGGCAGGTCTTCTCCCGTTACACCAACTCCACCCCGTGGAAGTCCGGCACCGTCATGATCGGGTACGCCGACATCTTCAACTCCATCTCCACGTTGCTCGACGAGAACTGGGTCCTCTTTGACAACGTCCGCGTCGAGCGCGTCCGCAAGGTCGTCGTGGACACGGCGGACAACGGCAGCACGGCGGGCGATGGCAAGACGTCGCTCCTCGAGGCGCTCCAAGGCCTCCAGGAGAACGACATCATCTCGTTCAACATCCCGGGAGCCGGACCCCACGTCATCCAGACGCCCCTCGGCGGCTACCCGCTCATCACCAAGTCCGGCGTCGTCATCGATGGCTCCACGCAGCCCGGTGCCACCCCGAACACCCGCGGCATCCTCGAGGGCAACAACGCCCAGTTGAAGATCGTCCTCGACTCCAGCGCCAGCGACTCCGGCCCCGGCACCCTCCCGTCGCGTCGTTCCACCCGCCTGCCCTTCCCGGGCTATGGCGACTCCGAGAATGCCATCCTCGGCATCTACGAGGCCGATGACGTCACCGTCCGCGGCCTCAGCTTCCGCAGCCGCCACACGCCGGGCAGCGACGAGGATCCCTCCATCTATTGCATCGCCCTCGTGAAGCAGGCCGAGCGTTGCAAGGTCCAGGGCAACTGGTTCGGGCTCGACCCCGACGGCAAGACCGTCTCGGGCTCCGCGTCCGCCGTCGCCGCGTTCCGGCATCGTGTCAACGTGGGCGGCGTGAACGTGGACACCTTCTCGGGGCAGCTCACGTTTGGCACGGATTCGGACGGCGTGAACGACCGGGCCGAGTTCAACATCGCCACCGGGATGCACATCGCCCTCGCCCTCGAGCTGCCCTTCGCACGCACCAGCGGCAACTACTTTAACACCCTGGCGGACGGGAAGACGTTCGTCGCGCCCGACGCCATCTACCAAGCCCAGCTCGACTCGGGCCGCGACGGCGGCGACTCCTCCGTGGAGAACTACGAGAACGGCCGCAACACCGTGGGCTCCGTCATCGGCACCGATGGCAACGGCGTGAATGACGCCAACGAGCGCAACGTGTTCGGGCAGGTGTTCTACAACCACCTCATCGAGTTCTATAGCAACGCCAGCTCGGTGAAGATCGCCGGCAACTACTTCGGCGTCGGCGTCGATGGCTCCTCCATCGCGCCTGCGTCCGACCTCAAGCCCACCCCCAATCTCATCTCCGTCCCCGGCACCGCCAGCGTCGTCATCGGCACCAATGGCGACCGCAAGAGCGACGACGTCGAGGGCAACGTCATCCGTTCCATCGGCGGCACGAAGTTCCTCGCCGGCTCCGCCACGTCCCTCGTGGCCGCCCGCGGCAACTCCATCCAAGGCTCCGGCTTCGACGGGTTCCCGTTCCCCGAGGGCTCGCCTGCATGGGACGCGTACTACACGGACGCCGTCGTGGATCCCACGGCGGTCCAGTCGCTGGTGACCGGCTTCGCCAACGACGAGGTCAGCGGCACGGTCCCCGCGCCCAAGGGCGATCCCTACACCTTCCACGTCGTGGACATCTACCTCGCGGATCCCGCCTCCGTGGATCCCACGGCGCCGGTTCCGGGCACGTGGGTGGCTTCCGGACGCGAGGGCCAAGAGGGCGAGGACCTGGAACCGGAGGCCAACAAGTTCCGCTTCAAGGTTCCCGCCGGCTCCGTCCCGGGCGGATCCAAGCTCGTGGCCTTGGTCACCTACTCGAAGGACTTCCTCGACTTCGGTGCGGGCGTGACGGCGACGGTCGCGCTGCCGGGGCGTTCGATCACCGGGCCTGCGGGCACGGCCTTCACGGTCCCGGGTGGTGGCGGCGCACCCATCACGGGCGTCACGGCCACGCTGAATGCGGGTGGCCTCCAGATCTCCGTCGCCGGCGGCACGCCTCCGTTCCAGCTCCAGAAGCGCTCCACCCTCGGCGGCGCATGGGTCAACGAGGGCGCAACCTTCACCGGTTCCACCACCACCGTTCCAGCAACCGGCGGCGAGGGCTACTTCCGGGTCATCGGCCAGTAGCATCCCCTGAATAACAGGACGAGAACCGGGTTGCTGATTTGGGCAGCCCGGGCAACGTGAGGCCCGAGGCATCCGACCTCGGGCCTCTTTTTGCGCCATGACGACGCCCCCTCGCCACCGCCAGTCCCCGCCGGGCTTCACCCTCATCGAGTTGCTCGTGGTGGTCGCCATCATCGCCATCCTCGCGGGCATGCTCCTCCCCGCCCTGGCCAAGGCCCGTGAACGCGGCCTGCGCGTCTCGTGCCTCAACAACGTCAAGCAGATGGGCTACGGCTGCATCATGTACGCGGACGACGACCGCGAGGGTCGTTACACCAACCTGCGCAGCTACCTGGACGACGACATCAACTTCCTCTTCCCAAAGTACATTCCCTCGCTTCGCACGTTCATTTGCCCCGCCACCAAGAACAACGTCCGCACCAACGCGACCCGCAGCCCGACGACGGGCGAGGTGAAGCTCGTGGACCTCATGGACGTGGCCCCCAGCAAGTGGACCAACGGCTATTCCTACGAAATCTATGGCCACATGCGGGTGATCGGGCCCGAGACCGCCGGGGCCATCCCCAAGACCATCACCAGCGTCCAAAACTACCAACGCCTCTACTCCGTCCCCAAGTTCGGCCTCCAACGCGGCCAGGTCATGGGCCCCGCCGACATCTGGATCTTCGTCGATGCCGACGACGGCCCCACGCGCGGCCCCCGCGGCGAGACGCTGGACCCGCCCGGGCTCAACGACTTCCCGGACCGTTGGGACAACCATGGAGCGGCCGGCTACAACGCCGTCTTCCTCGACGGCCATGCCGAGTGGATCCCCGGCAACCAGTTCGTCCGACGCCTCGAGATGTCCCAGGACATCGGACGGGACTAGCGGTCCCGTGTCGCCCCGTCGGTAGTCCGGCGGGCCTGACAACAAGGTTGCAAACCAAGGCGGAGCGCGAATCGTGCCCCCATGAACGGGCGAGTGGTTCAGGTGGTGTTGGTGGCGGCCTGCTTGGGTCTCGGTGCGTGGTTGTACCAGACCCGGAAGCAAGCCGCCGAGGCCAAGCAGGCGCACGCCGCCAAGGCCGACCAGTTGTCGGCGGAGCTGGTCCGCGCCGAGATGAAGCTCCAGGAGCAGCTCAAGGTGAACGCCTCGCTGGAGACTAACCTCGCCCAGCGCGTCTCCGAGCTGGGCCTCGTCTCCAACAAGCTCGCCTTCGTTGCCACCGAGTTGTCCCGCACCGAGGGCGAGGCCAAGGCCGCCATGGACAAGGCCCGCCAGGAAATCGCCGCCCGCGAGAAGCAAATCGAGGGGCTCGAAGGCGAGAAGGACGACCTCACCCGCCGCATGCAGGACCTCACCGGCCGCATCGGGACGTTGCAGTCCCAAATCACCGACACCGAGCGGCGCCTCGCCTCGTCCGAGGGCGACCGCGAGGGACTTCGCAAGGAACTCCGCCGCCTCCTCGCGGAAAAGGCCGCCCTGGAGCAACGCTTCAACGACCTCGCCGCCGTGCGTGACCAACTGCGCGCCCTGCGCGAGGCCGCCTACGTCGCCCGCCGCATGGAGGTCATCCGCAACGGCGTGGTCGGTACCGACCGCAAGGGTGCCCAGCTTTTGCAGGAGGGCATCCGCAGGCCCGCACCGCCCGTAGCGCCCGCCACCGACTCCTCCCTCGACGCCGAGGTCAAGGCATCCGGAGCCGCCAAGGCCAAGCCGCCCGGAAATCCACCCTGAAGCGCCCGTGAGGCGCCGGGGATCCGACCGAACGCCGCTCATCCCAGAGTGGGGGGAGGAAACGGGGCGAGGACGGGACTTCATGCGGGGACTCCTCGCCTCTCGGCGTCATGCCCTGCATCGGACGCCCCGGCACGAGGCTTGAGGAGAGCGTGGCAACCTCGGGCCATTCGTTCGAGGGTTCCTCGCCGTTGGCGCCCCGGGTCCCGAGCCAGGCATTCCCGGTTCGAGTTCAATGGCCGGCACGAGCTTTGGATTCCCGGTTGCCATCATCCCGCTGGAACCTGCCGAACACGTCGAGGAAATCTCTCCCCAGGGTTGCGTGAGGGCGCGCATGCAAACCTCTCAAGCCTGGAAACGGCATGGGGGCTGGCTGTAGGCCGCGTCCCCTCACGCGGTGGCGACGATGCCGGATGCCCGGTGCGCTGTAGGGTCGCGGGAACGCCTCGTGCGGTGGCCGGAACGCCCCGTGCGATAGCCGTAACGCCTCGTGCGGTCGTCGGAACGCGTCGTGCGATGGCCGGAACGCCCCGTGCGATGGCCGGAACGCCTCGTGCGGTCGCCGGAACGCCTCGTGCGGTCGTCGGAACGCGTCGTGCGATGGCCGGAACGCATCGTGTGGTGGCCGGAACGCGTCGTGCGGCGGCCGGAACGCGTCGTGCGGCGGCCGGAACGCGTCGTGCGGCGGCCGGAAGGCCTCGTGCGGCGGCCGGAACGCCTC
>JBJSZF010000077.1:0-1968 GCA_046090125.1 Verrucomicrobiota bacterium | reverse complement strand
CTGCATCACCGGACCGAGCTCCGGGATGGACAACACCACCGACTTCCCGTCCGCGCCCAGCTTGGCGGCGGACACGGCCCATTCGTCGCGCCCTTCCTTCGAGGGATCCTTCACGGACCAGTCCTTCGAGCCGTAGGCCTCGGCGTAGCGATAGTTCCATGCGCGCACGGCGTAGCTGCCGGGGTCGGCGGCCGTGGCCGCGTCCAAGGGCAAGGCGAAGCGCACCTCCATGCCGCCGGGCACGACGCGCCACCCGACGGGCACCGGGACGGGCTTGCCCGTGAAGCGCACGCGTTGCAACGCGCCGTCCTTCACCGCGCTTGTCTGCCATCCCGTGCTGCCCGCCACCAGCAGGCTGCCGTCGCGCGGGTTGAACGTGGCGCGGTTCGGCCCGCTGAGGAACTTGGCCGGCAATGGCACCACCGCCCCTTGCACGCCCGCGCCGGAGGCGTCCGTGTCGCGCAGGAGCAACAACATGCCGCAACGCCCCCACATCAGGTGGACGGGCAACCCGCCCAGCGGCCCCCATTGGCCCTGCGGAATCCATGCCTGCGACCCGCTGGAGTTGTCCACGCCGTGGGGTAGCCACAGGAGGGGCGCGTCATAGCCCAGCGGCCGCGCCGCCGTCCGGCGCGGCCCGCCGTACCCGCCGTACCAACCGTCGCGGACCTCCCAGATCCCCGAGGACGGCGTCCAGGTGCCCTGCTGGGGCGCGACCGTGACCACCGGCGTCGTTCCCGGAAGGCCGCGCACGCCGAGGCTGTTGGGGTTGCGGAACCCGGTGGCCAGGGTCGTCGCGCGGGACCCGTCCTTCTCCACCCGATGCACGCCGTGCGGGTCCGCGTAGTACAGGTGCCCCGCCGCATCCAGCTCCAGCCCGGCGACGTAGTCATGGCCACCGGCCGACGTCCCGATCCCGTCGAAGTGCGTCGCATACAGGTCCGCGTGGCCGTCGTTGTTGCGATCCTCCAGGCGCGTGATGCGATCCCTTCCGAGGACGTGGACCTTGCCGTCCACGACCTTGAGCCCGAGGGGCTGGTACAAGCCGGTGGCAAAGCGAAGCCACTTCAGCTCGCGCAACCCGTCGTCCACGCCCGTCACGCGCCACACGTCCCCGTGAATCGTGCAGACGTACACCGCGCCGTCCGGACCCACGTCCACGCCCGCCCCGAACAGGAGCGCCTTCGCCGGGTTGTCATACGGCATCGCCAGCGTGTCCACCGCGAGGAAGTCCGTGTCCAACCCGCGCTGGCCCTGCGTGACCACGGGCGCGTCCGTGCGACGCGCGAGGCGGGCGACGTCGGAGGGATGCGCGGGCATGGGCAGCTTCGCGATGGCCTTGCGGAAGGCGTCCTTGTCCTTCGCGTCGCCCGCCCAGGAAATGAAGGACACGACCTCGGGCCGACGCGACGCCGCCAACGTGAATCGAACGCCGTTGGAGGAGCCCATGTTCCCGGCCTGAACGCCGGCCTCGGATGCCAGCCACGCAAGGCCCATGGCGTTGCGGCCGTCATCGGCCACGGCGCTGCCGCGGGTGCGGACGCCCTGGCGCGGCGACTTGGGCGAGCCTTGCCCGGGCCATGCGACGTCCACGCTCTTGGACGTGGACTCGGTCGAGGCGTTGTTGCCGGCGACGATCATGCCGGGGGCGAACACGAGGGGCTCGTCGTGCGCCGCGACCTCAAGCGTCCGCACCCACCCCCGTCCGGCCCCCGGCAACTGGACGACGGATGCGTGCTCCAGCACGCGCACGCCGCCGACGTCCCACGCGAGGACGACGCGGTCGGCGTCGGGACGCTCGATGGCGGCGAGGCGGGCGACGTCGGAGGGATGCGCGGGCATGGGCAGCTTCGCGATGGCCTTGCGGAAGGCGTCCTTGTCCTTCGCGTCACCCGCCCAGGAAATGAAGGACACGACCTCGGGCCGACGCGACGCCGCCAACGTGAATCGAACGCCGTTGGAGGAGCC
>JBJSZF010000076.1:0-15857 GCA_046090125.1 Verrucomicrobiota bacterium | reverse complement strand
GGTGCCGCCGCCGCCGCCGCGAAGGAGGCCAGGGCCTTCGAGACGGAGCTTCGCACGCTCGGGGAACAACCGGGGAAGCCGCTGGCCACCGAGGCCACCGAGGGCGCCATCGACAAGGCCCGCAATCTTGCCCGCCTCGTGCGCGCCACGCATGCCGCCGAGATCGCGTCGCTCCGCGAGGCGTTGCCCGCCTCCCTTCGCTCCGGCGGCTTCGAGCCCGTCGCCCGCGCCGCGCGCGAGTCCATGGCCGCCGTGGAACGAGCCGTGGCCGACCTGGGAGAGAGCCTGCGGCCGCAGCCGCCGTGGCTCGACGACGCGTCCGCCATTGGAGCCATCGCGGACCGCCTCGCCCGGATCTCAGCCAGCGCCCCCAAGCTCCCGGCGTGGTCGGACGTTTCGGTTGCGAGGGATTGTGCCGCCGCGTCCGGGCTGTCCGTGGTGGCGGAGGCCATCCTGTCGCGGCGCCTGGCTCCGGCGGATGCCGACGAGGCGGCCGAGGCCGAGCTGTTGTCGGGCTGGATCCGCTCGCGGCTGCGGGCGGACGCGGCGCTGGCGGATTGCCCGAGCGACCGGATGGAGCCGTTGCGGACGACGTTGGGGCGGTTGGTGAGGGAGTACCAGGAGGCGGTGCCCAAGTCCCTGCCCGCCGCCGTGCGGGACCGCATCCGTGGGGCGTTGGACGTCGAGAGGGCGGACCCGGCGCTCCGGCAGGCGCTGCGGTTGATGGAGGAGCTTCGGGTGCTCACGACGATCCGGCGGCCGATCCGGCGCGTGATGCGGGACTGCGCGCCCGCCATCACGGTGTTGATGCCCTTGGTGCTGGCCAGCCCGTTGACGGCGGCCACGCTGTTGCCGCCGGAGTTCCCGGCCTTCGACCTGGTGGTGTTCGACGAGGCGTCCCAGGTGCCGGTGTGGGACGCCGCCTGCGCCTTGTCGCGCGCGCGCGCGGCCGTCGTGGTGGGCGACTCGCGCCAGCTTCCGCCCACGAACTTCTTCGAGCGGCGCGACACGGCCACGGCGGACGCTGGCATGGACCGGGACGACGGGCGTGAGGGCGCGGGGGCTCCGGCGGAGCCGGGCGGGGCAGGGGACCCCTTCGAGGTGCTCGACAGCCTGCTCGACGAGGCCGTGGCGTCGGGCCTGCCGCAGCTGCGGTTGCTGTGGCATTACCGGTCGCGCGACGAGCGGCTGATCGAGTTCTCGAACCGCAAGAGCTACGAGGGGCGCCTCAAGACGTTCCCCGCCGCCATGCGCGGCCACCCCAACCTTGGCGTCGAGTTCCGGCACGTGCGTGGCATCTATGACCGAGGCGGCAAGGCCACCAACCGCGCCGAGGCCGAGGCCGTCGTGGCGGAGGTCCGGGCGCGGCTGATGGACCCCGAAGCGTGTGCGGCGAACCGCTCGGTGGGCGTCGTCACGTTCAGCGAGGCGCAGCAAACCCTCGTGCAGGACCTGCTCGACGAGGCGCTGGCGTCGGACCCGGCGTTCCATGAGGCCTTCCATGCGGCCGCAGCGGGCGGCGAGGGCGTGTTCGTGAAGAACCTGGAGAACGTCCAGGGCGACGAACGCGCCACCATGGTGTTCTCCATTTGCTATGGGCGCGACGCATCGGGCCGACTCCACCATCACTTCGGGCCGCTCAGCCTGGCCGGGGGCGAGCGCCGCCTGAACGTCGCCGTCACGCGCGCCCGCGAAAAGGTCGTGGTCCTTTCCAGCCTCCGCGCGTCGGACATCGACCTTGGGCGTTGCACCGCGCAGGGCGCGCGGGACCTGCGGGACTACCTGGCGTATGCGGAGCAGGGGACGTTGCCGGCCGTGCGCGGGCTGGCACGGGCCGAGGCCATTCCGGAGCCTGGCGTCCTGGAGGAACGCCTCGCGGACGCCCTCGAGGATCGGGGCTGGGTCGTGGCCCTGCATGTGGGCGCCTCGCGCGACTACCGCGTCGGCGTCGCCGTCGCCCGCCGCGACAACCCGGGCCGATGGCTGCTCGGCATCGAGCTGGACGGCGCCTTCCACCGCTCGGCCCCCGCCGTGCTCGACCGCGACGTCGTGCGGGGCCAGGTGCTCCGCGCCTTGGGATGGGACATCCTCCGAGTCTCCTGCCTCGACGTGTTCCGGGATCCCCACGCGGTGGTCTCCCGCATCGAGCGCCACATGCAGCGGTGATGGATGGCGCGGGCCGATGGAAGGATGCGCGTCACGCCGTCGCCGCGGCTTTTCCCCTTCGTTCCAGACGCCAGACCGGGCTAGCGTCACGGGCATGACGAGCGCGTCGAAGGTCCTGGGTCCGGAAGCCATGCAGGCATGGCGGGCCGCCCTGCGGGCCTTGGGTCGCACCGTGGTGGTGACCAATGGATGCTTCGACGTCCTTCACGCCGGCCACGTCTCATATCTCGAGTCCGCCAGGTCCCTGGGCGACGCCCTGCTCGTGGGGTTGAATGGCGACGCATCCGTCCGCCAGCTCAAGGGCCCCGAGCGTCCTGTCGTTCCCGAGGACGACCGCGCACGCGTGCTCGCCGCCCTCGGGTGCGTCGATGCCGTGTGCTTGTTCCCGGAAAAGCGGGCGACGCGCTTCCTGGGGGAGGCTCGGCCGGACATCTACGTGAAGGGCGGCGACTACACGCTCGACACCATCGACCAGGACGAGCGCCGCGCGGTCGAGTCCGCGGGCGGCCGCATCGTCTTCCTTCCGTTTCTTCCCGGGCGCAGCACGACCGGCCTCCTTGGGAAGATCCTGAAGCTTTGAACCCTGTTCGCCCTCACACACGCCTCCCATGCTTGAACCCATCCCGAACCCTCCCGAAGCCAAGCTTTCCAACGCCGTGGTCCGTGAACTCAAGGCCCGCGCGCAGCGCCTGGACCCTGTGATCAAGGTCGGCCACGCCGGCGTCACGCCCGCGCTCGTCGCAAGCCTCGACGCCGCGCTCTCGCTGCACGAGCTGGTCAAGGTGAAGTTCACCGGCCTGAAAGAGCAGAAGGACGAGTTGTCGCCCCGCCTGGCCGAGGCCACCCGCAGCCACCTCGTGTGGCGCATTGGCCATTGCGCCGTGCTCTTTCGCAAACGGTCCGCCGATGGGGAGGCTACGGCGTCCCCGTCGAAGGTCGCCCCCTGAAGGCCACACCGGGGTCCGCTCGGGTTGGATTGCGGCGAGCCAGGGTCCCAGCGGACCCATGGATGGAGACGAAGTTGGTGCACCGGCCAGGACTTGAACCTGGAACCCTCTGATCCGAAGTCAGATGCTCTATCCAATTGAGCTACCGGTGCCCGAACGCGGTCCAAGGAAACCACGGCGGGCGCCCGCAGGCGAGCCGTAATTGGGCCGCATCATCGGCGGCGCACGTGAATGCGCGTCTCGGTCGTCCCGCCCGGGCCGCCCAACGCGATGCGGTGCGTTCCCTCCGCCAACGCGGCCTCGAACGACTCCCCCACCCGCTCAATGCGCAGCGTCGGGCTCGTCCATGACGCGCCCCCGCGGCCCTTGAGAACCAGTCGCTGCGATCCCGGTGCGGCATCCGCATCCAGGTAATACGTGGCGCCCGTCACCGGCGCCGCAATCACGGGCGGCCCCGCCGTTTCCGCAAGCGACGCCCGATGCGCGACCCGCCCGTCGGCGCCGGCAAGCCATTCCCCATACTCCGGCCCAAGGAGCACGCGCCCCTGCCTATCGCGGTCCCTGGCCGTCTCCGGTGCGGGCGCGGTGCCTTCAAGGAAGACCTCCTCGCGACCGCCTCCGGGAACACGGGGCACCCGGCCCGTCCAGGGCTCGACACGTTCCCGGTGAATGCCTGGCGGCTCGTCAAACCACGCCATGGGCCCAAAGCGCCGCCCGAGCTCCCCCACGACCTCCGCGAGGATCGGCGCGGCCCCGGTCACGCCCGAGACATCCGCCATGGGCGACCCATCGAAGTTTCCCGCCCAGACGCCCACGGTGAAGCGGGGGTTGAAGCCGAACGCCCAGTTGTCCCGGAAGCCGGTGCTGGTGCCGGTCTTGCATGCCATGCGCACGTTCGTGGCCAGCGGCGAGTGCAACCCAAACTGCCCGGCGCGCGCGAGCGGGTCCGACAGGATGTCCGCGACGAGCCAGCAGGCGTCCGGGCGGGCGACGACACGGGCGGCCGGGTCCTTGGAATCGGGATCGGGCAGGACGCGCCATGGGAGCCAACGGCCGCCCCGTGCCAGCGTGGCGTAGGCGTTGGCCAGGTCCACGAGCCGAACCTCGACGTCGCCCAGCACCACCCCCAGGCCGTGGCGCGGGGCGTCGGCAGCCACCGTTTCCATCCCGAGGTCCCGAAGCGCGCGCAGGAAGGGGGCGGGCCCGCCGATGCGTTCGAGGACATGCACGGCGGGGATGTTGAGCGAGCCTGCCAACGCCTCGCGCAGGCTCACCGGCCCGCGAAAGCGGCCGTCGTAGTTGCGGGGCTCGAACACGCCCGTGTCCGTGGCCTCGCGAAGCGGCACGTCCGGGACGACGTCGGCGGCCGTTGCTCCCAACTCGAAGGCGCGTAGGTACGCGAAGGGCTTCAGGGCCGAACCGGGCGAGCGCCGGGCCAGCACACCGTCCACTTGCCCGTCGGCGGGCCGTGACCAGTCGGGCGAGCCCACCCACGCCCAGGCCTCGCCCGTCGCGTTGTCGAGGACGACGGCGGCGGCGTCCCGGACACGCCGGTCTTTCAGCGCCGCGAGATGGTGCCGGACGATGGCCTCGCAGGCCTGCTGGAGGCCAAGGTCGAGCGTCGTGGAGACGGTGCCCGCCGCGCGGGAACCCAACCGGGCGCGGGCGACCTCGACGAAGTGGGGCGCGTTCCATGGCCTTTGGGCGGGAGCAAGGCGGATGGGTTCCTCGCGCGCCCGCCGGGCGGCCTCGGGGTCAAGCCAGCCCAAGGCGACGCACCGTCCGAGGATCCATTCCTGTCGGGCCTTCGCGCGCTGGGGGTGGAGTCGCGGGTTGAGTCGCGAGGGCGCCTGAGGCAGGCCCGCCAGGAGTGCTGCCTCGGCCCACGAAAGGTCCCGGGGCTCCTTCCCAAAGTAATGGCGCGCGGCGGCGGCGAGGCCCTCGGTGTTGTTGCCGTAGTCGATGCGGGAAAGATAGGAACGCAGGATGCGGGGCTTGTCCCACGCACGCTCCAGGCGCAGGGCGAGCGCGGCCTCGACGACCTTCGTGCGCAGCGTGCGCGGGCGCGGGTGGCCCAGCTTCACGCGTTGCTGGGTGATCGTGGACGCGCCGCTGACAATCCTTCGGTGGCGCGCCCATTGCCATGCCGCACGGACGGTGGCCAACGGGTCCACGCCCGGATGACGCAGGAAGCGGGCATCCTCCGCCGCCAAGGTGCAGGCGACGACGCATTCTGGGACGTCCTGCTCGGCCAACGCCATGCGCCATGCGCCATCGGTGGCCGGCCCCGTGCGCAGCGTGCGGCCATGGCGATCCGTCCAATCCACCGAGGTCCGCGCGGCGGCGGCGTCGTCGAGGCCGTCGGGCATGGGCAACCATCCGATGGCGTGCCATGCGAGGACGACGGCAAGGACGCCTGCGAGGGGCGGCTTCCACCCGAGTCGCAGCCCGCGTCGTGGGAGCCATGCGTTCATGCATCGGGGTTGAGCCGCGCCTCCCGTGGACGGCGCGACCGAAACGTCAGCGGTTCGTGCTGACGAGGGCCGGCCTGCCCGCATGGGGAATGGGGACGGGAAGGGGCGGCGGCCGCAGGTTGAAGACGAGGCGACGCCACTGGTCGCGCTCGCCGGGGGACATGGCCTGCCACAAGGCGGCGTTGCGAAGGAAGGCCTCGCGTTCGGGAGGTGCGAGGCGTGCGAGCCGTTCGAGGCCGGCGATGCAACGGTCGCGCTCGGCGGTTGGCAGCTTGCTGAAACGTTCCAGCGACCGTTCCATGGCCGTGCGCTCCACCAGGCTCAGCCCTTGCAACGCCTTGCTCCGGCGTTCGTGCGGAAGGTCAAACACGGCCTGGAACGTGGCGGAGCGCTGGCGTCGCTCGGCCTCCGGCAATGCGCGCCAACGCGCGAACTGGGCCTCGACGTCGGCCTGGGATGGGATGGGGACGACCGACAACGCCTGGGCAAGGCGAGCGGGATCCGCCGAGGGTTGCTGCACGAAATGATGGAACTGTTGCTGGCTCTCCAGCACCTGGCGGCGCGCATCCTCGGAAAGCGCGTCCCATGCCTTGAGGCGCTCCTCCAGCAAGGGGCGGTCTGCAGCCGGGGCCTGCGCCAGCCGGGACGGGCGTTCCCCAGGCGGAACGTTGAGGAGCCTCGTCAGGTAGAAGCGGAACTCGGCGAGGCGCAGCCGCCACTCCGCGTCGGACCGGGCCTCAGGCTCCATCCCCTCGAACTCCGCGAGGCGGCGCTCGATGACCTCGCGGGCAGCGGCGGGCTTGCCTTCGAGAAGCTGCGCACGGCGCGCCGGCGACGCGGCCAGCAGCTCCCGGAAGAACTCGACCGGCGGGCGGGACGGCGGGGGCAAGGGCGGTGCAGGGGGGACGGGGAGCGCGGCGGCGGCGTTGGGAAGGTTGCCGCCGTTGCCGGGGACACGCGGGACGGGCGGCTGGGGCCGCGCTTCCTGTGCAAGGGCCACCACGAACGTCCCCAAGGCCAGCCACACGCCCGCGGTCGCCTTCCAAGGGGCTCGTTGTGTCCCGATCGTCCTCATTGCGCGAGGGCGAGGATCAAGGCGTCGTCGTCGGGGGCGGGTTCGGAGCCCAGCCGATGCACGGCGTCGAAGTCCGACAAGGTCTCGGCATCCACGCCGGGGAGGGCGGCGGCATGGGCCATGGTGGCGCCGTCGGGCTGGAGCGAGCCCTCTCGGGACATTCCACGCAGCAGCGCGAGCGCCGCGACGCAGGCGCTGGCCAGGGCGGCTCCGCCCGCCAGCGCACGACCCGGGCGCATGGAAAGCCAAGCCAGCCAACCCGGGAGGGCGGGCCGGGCGGTCGCGCCCTCGCGCGTCACCTCGGCCACGACGCGCCGCGCGAAGTTGCTGGAAACGGCGGGGCCGGGGCGGTGCTGGTCCAGCAGGGCGTTGAGCGCCAGCTCATCCGCGAGGCGACGGCGCTCGGGCGGGGCGAGGACCCCGTGGGATTGGAGGCGGCGAATCTCGGCCGGGTCCGGCTGCGGTCCGGAGACGTGGTCCAACCAGTCCTCGTGCGATTCAGGATTCATGATGCGACGCGCCTCGTTGGACGGCACCGGGCGCGCTTGCCGGCCGCCAACCCGACTTCATCACCCGTCCCATGAAAAAGTTGCGCGGTCATGGCGCGGGCTTCCACTCGCCGGACGCCAGGTACGGCTTGAGCCGGGCCTTGAGGGTTTCCCGGGCGCGGTGGATGAGGGACTTGGTGGCCGGGACGGTCGTCCCGAGGATGTCGGCGATCTCCTCGTAGCTGCGCTCGCCCTCGCGGCAGAGGGCGAGGGCCACGCGTTGCTTCTCGGGCAACGCGGCGAGCGCCTCGTCGATCTTGGCCACCAGCTCCGAGCGCTGCGCCAGGTCGTCGGCGGGCGGTTGCCCGGGGTCGGGGATGGGACGGGCCTCGTCGGCGTCGGGCTCGCCGGCCGCCCCCGGGAACCCATCGAGTCGGTCAGCCGGATGCCGCGTGCGCCGGCGCACCTCGTTGAGCGCGAGGTTGCGCGCGATGGTGAACAGGAACGTGCTGAACTTCGCGCGTCGCTCGTAGCGCCCGGCCGTCCTCCAAAGCTGCACGAAGACCGCCTGCGCCAGGTCCTCGGCCTCGTCGGCGTCCGGCAGCAACCGGTACACGAAGTGCACCACGGGCGTCTTCCATCGCTCGACGAGGGTCTCAAACGAGATGATGTCGCCCTCGCGCACCTGCTGCATGAGGGCGGCGTCTTGGTCCTCGTCTGGAAGCTCCGGCCGCACGTCCGATCTCGACCCTACCCGCACCTCCCGCGCAAATGAACCCCGGCGGAGCCGTGTCTTCCCGAGCCCTTCAAGCCGCCGCAGGCGGCTCGCCGGGCGGCCTTGGAAACAACGCCGCGTGGGGCCACGCCGACACGTCCGGCGGGGCCGCGTCGTGCCCGGACCATCGGCGCAGTCCCGCCCACCCTCCGCCCCCCGCCAGCGGCGCGTTCATCCATTCCATCGCCGCCCCCACGCACCCGCGCAGCTCAGCCTCGCTCTGAAAACGACGGTAATAATCCGTTTCCAACCCCAGCCGTGCCGCCCATTCCATGCCGCTGCCCCCCCTTGCCGCCATCGCATGCAGCAGCATGGTCCGCGCGAGCTGCCGCAGGAACCACGCATCCACGAGGTCGAAACTCCCGTCCTCCGCAGGGCGTTGCTGCACCCCCAGCGCCACCCACTTCTGCGCGAACGTGAATGTCGCCATCCCCAGCCCTTGCAGGCTCCGGAACGTGTCGGCCAACGCCATCTCCGCCCCCGTGTGCAATCCGCCGGACGTCGCGAAGGCCGTTGCGGGCGTGCCCCACGCCGCAAGTCCCGCCGACAACTCGAAGAACCGGCGCACGAACCAGGGCGACCCCTGGGCATACGTTGGCGTGGAGGCGGCCAGCACCGCTGCACCCTGCAACGCCGTCGCCACGGCCTCGCGCGAGGCAATCGCCGGATAGGCCTCCACCAGTTCCACCGGTTGGTCCACGCGCTGCCCGAAGGCCGCCTCGCGCCGGCACCCCGCCACGCCCATCGCGGCACGCAGGCTGTCGTGGCGCCCGGTCGCCGTGCCCGGCGAGAAGTGCAGGATGCGGACGGGCTCCACGTTCACGGACGCCTCGGGGCCGGAGGTTGGAAGCGCAGGTCCAGCATTTCCTCGGCGGTGACGGTCCGGGGCAGGACCTTGGCGTCGTTGAAGACCTGGGCCATGCGCCGCCAGGTCTCGTTGCTCATGCGCCCAAACGACCCCGGGCCTCCCTCCAGTTGCGCCAGCACCAGGATCTGCCGGAGGGAACGCCGTTGGTACTCGGGGTCCTCCTTGGGAAGGTGCCGCTTCAGCACGAGCTGCACTGCCGCCTCCGGGTCGCGCGCCACCTCCGCCCATCCGCGGCCCGAAGCCGCCAAGAACTTCCCCACGACCTCCGGCGACCGCGCGAGGGTCGTCTCGCTGGTGAAGTACACCTGGCTGTAGGCGACGTAGCCGTGCTCGTAACCCCGGATGACATCGAGGGGTTGCCCCGCCGTCTCCAGCGCCACCACCTCGTCGATGAGGTAGCCCATCAACGTGTCCACCTGACCGGACGTCAGCGGCTCCGTCGAGTGCGCGACGTCGATGGTGCGCATCGACGACCGCATCACGCCCGCCGATTTCAACACGATGTCCAGCGCGAGGTCCGCGTCCGGGTGGACGCCCAGCGTTCGGCCCTTGAGGTCGGCGGGCGTGCGGATGCCCTTGGCCTTGGGCGACATCAGGCAAAACGGGCTGCCTTGCAGCATCGTGGCCACCGCCTTGATCCGCGCGCCGCGCGCCCGCGCCCCGATCAGCACCCCCGACTCGGAACAGCCCATCCAGTTCGTTCCGGCCTCCACCGCCTCCACCACCTTCATCCCGGCGTCCACGGGCCGCAGCCGCACGTCGAGCCCGGCCTCGCGGTAGTAGCCCTTCTCCACGGCGACGACCAAGCCCGCGAACTGCACGTTGGGTTTCCAGTCGAGTTGCATGGTGACGGGCACGAGGTCGGCCGCACGGGTGAACGGCAGCGCGGCCACGGCGAGCGCCGTTGCAAGCCAAGGCAGGATGCGATGGGTTCTTGGGGAGTTCATGGGGGAGTGGGATTCAACCGTTCAGTCGCGCGTGATGCAGACGGGAAGCAGCGCGTCCTCGGCCGCCGCATGGAGGCCGCGAAGGTGCTGGACGTCATCGAAGCGGTGCCCGGTGACGTGACGTGCGGGGATGGAGCAGCGCAGCGAGGGCACGTCCAACGGCCAGGGTAAGAGGCGGAAGGTGCGCGGCCCCGTGCGGACCACGTCCACCGTTCGCGTGCCCCCGTCGCGCGTGGGCAGAGGATGCAGCAACGTGGCCGGCCCCTCGAAGTCCACGCAGGAAAGCAACGAGAGGTTGTCGCAGGCCTGCAAGAGCCGGAAGTGCTCGTCCAACGTGCCCGGCTCGAGGTCCGCAGGCTGGAACCCGCCCCCCGCGCGGCAAGATTCCCTCAGCTCGGCCTGACGCCGGAGCTGGCCCTCGACAAACCCGTCCAGCAACGGCAGTTGGTCGGGCCGGATCGTGGACCGGTCCGCGTGCGCCGTCAGGAGGTTGCACGTGTGCATCGAGATCAGGATGGCCGCATAGGGGTTCTCCGCCGCCACCACCTCCAGCGCCCGGCCCCGCACCCCGAGGTACTCTGCCAGGTCAATCTCCTCGAAGGCCGTGTACTTCCCGACGAGGTCCGCCCCGAATGCGGACGGCTTCCCCTGCCGCGTCAGGAAGGGCGAGGCGTCCCGGGTGGCCCAACCGTCGTCGTGGCGACGGATTCCCTCCAGCACGTCGGCCCGCGGCTCCGGAGCCCGGAACAGCCGGTTGCCCCAATGCGAGGCGAACTCGCCCGCGAGCCGGGCATGGTCTGGGTGGCGGATCAACCACCACCCCGTTGTATCCATCGCGCGCAACATCAGCTTGTGTCACTCCCCTTCCGCCTTGAGGGCGGATTCATGCCAACGGTGGAGCAGGAGCCACTCGCATCCCACCACCGCGAAGAAGAAGGACGAGCCCAGCACCGCGCACGCCAGCACCAGCGCGAACAGGTAGTCCGTCTGGAGCTGGCTGTTCGCGTAGATGATGGAATACCCCAGGCCGCCCTGGCCCACCGTGTTGGACGACGCAAACCATTCCCCCGTGAACGCCCCGATCACCGAAAGGCCCGAGGAAATCCGCAGGCCCGTGAACAGCGCGGGCAACGCATGGGGCAGCCGCAGCCGCACCAGCACCTGCAGCCGCGACGCGTTCGACATGCGGAACAGGTCCAGGAGGTTGCGGTCCACCGACACGAGCCCCTGCGTCGTGTTCGCAATGATGGGGAACAGGCAGATGATCGCGACGACGATGACGACGGAGCGCAGTCCGCTCCCGAACCACATGAGGATCAGGGGCGCGATCGCCACGACGGGCACGGTTTGCAGCAGGATGGTGTACGGCACGAGGCAGCGCCGGACGAGGGGTGACTGCGCCAGCACCACGGCGGCGAGGATGCCCAGGACGGCGGCCGCCACGAAGCCCGACAACGCCGCGACGGCCGACGTGCGCACGGCAAGGAGCAGGTTGTCATGGCGCTCGACGCAGGCGGTGAGGACGCGGCCGGGCGCGGGCAGGATGTAGGACGGGCTCTCGAACAGCACCGTGGCCCCATGCCAGCCCAGCACGACGAACACCAGCACCCCCAAGGGCCATGCCGCCTGCGACGCCAGACCCTTCATGCCGCCACCGTCCCTTCCCCCATCGCGTGCAACTCGCGCAAGGCGCCCGACACCTCGCCCACCAACGCGAGGAACGCCGGGTCGCTCCGGAGCGACGCCTTTCTCGGGAATGCAAAAGGCACGGGAATCTCCCGGTGAACCCGCCCGGGCTTCGCCCGCAACACCACGACGCGCGTCGAGAGGAAGACCGCCTCCGCCACCGAGTGCGTGACGAACAACGCCGTCCAGCCTTGCTCGGCCCGAAGCCGCAGCAGCTCCTCGTTCAACCGGTCCCTCGTCATCTCGTCGAGCGCGCCAAACGGCTCATCCATCAGCAACAGGCGCGGCCGCGTCGCCAGTGCCCGGGCGATGGAGACCCGCATCCTCATGCCGCCGGACAACTGCCTCGGGTAATGCCAGGCCACGTCCGAAAGTCCCACCAGGCGCAGCAACTCCTCCGCCTTGGCCCGCCGCCGGGTACGGTCCATGGACCGCTCCAGCTCCAGTCCCAGCTCCACGTTGCGCACCACCGGCCGCCATGGAAGCAAGGTCGCCTCCTGGAAGATGAACGACATCAACTCGCGCGCGTTGGCCGGCGTCATGCCCTCCACCGCGACGGTCCCGGACGTCGGCGACACCAGGCCTGCCACCAACTTCAACAACGTGGACTTCCCGCAGCCCGAAGGCCCGATGAGGCTCACGAAGTCGCCGGGCGCAACCTCCATCGACAGTTCCTCGAGGATCGCCGCGCCCTGCGCGTAGCGCTTTCCCAGGCCATGGATCGACACGAATGACCGGGCCGCAACGCCCGGCGTGGATGGCTTCACGTTCGGCTTCATGGGGGCGTGCACGGAACCATGGGCTCCTCCAGCAATGGCAACTCGATCCGTGAGGGATGCGCGGCGTCGTGCAGCACCTGTTGCCGCGCCCGAAGCCAGTCCCGGGGTGACGCCAGGCGCGACGGCATGCCGGAGCCCGGGTTGCGGTCGAACAGGGGAAACGCGGAGCTCGCAACCTCCACGCGCAGTCGCTCGCCCGGCGCGAAGACGGACGACGTGGATTCCATCTCCACGTGCCACGCATGAGGGACATCCGCCCGGTGCGGTGGATGGGCGAACAACGCGGAGGACCGCGCCGCCCCGAGGGACACGTTGAGCGCCCGTCCGTCCGGCAGGACCCGGACGAGCTTCACGACGAGGTCGCAGTGGGCCAGGGACGATTGCAGGTGGATGACGGCCCTCGGCGTTCCGCACACATGCAGCCGCGCCTCCAAGGGCGCCGACGTATAGACCAGCAGGTTGTTGCCTTGCTCGGCCCGCGCTTGGTTGAAGCACCCCTGCGCCGCCGCCGGGCCGCCCGGTGCCACCACCGGGACGTCCGGGTCGTGCACGAAGGTGTCGCGCGGCTCCGTCGCACCGGGAGCCTCCTGCGCGAGCCAGCCATCGCCCCGGAGGCCATTGGCGCGGCCTCCCCCGCGCAGGTGCCAGGCCTGGCTTCGCCTCTCGCCACCGGGCCATGCATCGAGCCGATGCCAGCGGTTGTCCCCCATTGCGAACAACCTCGCCCGCGGCTCGCGGGCAAACGTCCCTGCGTCCTTCAGCCAGTGGTCGAACCAGCGAAGCAGCAGGGCGTCCGTGTCGGCCATCGCCTCCGGTCCCAGGTCCACCTCGCCCACGTGACGTCCCCAGGGGATGTGGATCCATGGCCCCGCCACGAGGTATTGGGCGTCGCGCGCCCGGCCGGCGTGGCGCCGCATCGACTCGAAGAGCTGGATTCCTCCGTGCAGGTACAGGTCATGCCAACCCACGAGGTGCAACGCGGGAGCCTGGACGGCCTCCCAGCGGGTCGAGATGTCCTGTCGTTCCCAGTAGGGCCCGGGCTGGTCATGGGCGACCCAGTCCGAGTAATAGCCAGGCAACTCCGGCGCGGTAAGGTGCGGGATTTCCCCAAAGGGCGCGGCATGGACGTGGGCGACCGGCTGGACCCATGCGGCGTCGAGGGCGCGGGCAGCGTCGTGCAGGCCGAGGCGCTGCGCGTCCCCGCGCAGCATTTGCGTGGCCCATCCCACGGTGGAGGCCAGCCGGAGCAAGCCTCCCTGGTAGAACCAGCCCCGGTGCAGGTCGCCTGCCGTCATCCACGGCGCGATGCAGCGCAGGGCCGGATGGCCACGCGCCGCCTCGAGGAGCTGGGTGACGCCTTGGTACGAAAACCCATACATCCCGATGCGTCCGTTGCACTCGGGCCGCTGCGACAGCCATTCGATCGTCTCGTGGCCGTCCTGTTCCTCGTTTTGAAATGGATAGAACTCGCCGCCGGATGCACCACGGCCCCGGACGTCCTGCACGACCACCACGTATCCGTGGCGGGCAAACCACACAGGATGCGCGTACACGACGGTGGTGGCGATGTCCTTCCCGTAGGGTTGCCGCACCAGCAGCGCCGGGGCCGGCCCACCGCCCGGCGGCAGGTAATGGTCCGACCGCAGCACCGTCCCGTCCGAGAGGCGCAGCTCGACGTCGCGCAGCAGGCGGACGCCATCGCCGCAGTCGATGGCCTCGGGTGGGGGGGGAGCGTTCATTGGGGACGGTGCGTTGCGTGGCGATGGGCGCTAGCTGCGCGGGCCATGCTCGAAGGCCGCCATCTCGACCAACGCCTGGGCGATGCGCCCGGCCATCTCGTCGCGCCAACGACGCCCGTTCTCCGCCGTCGATGGGGCGGGGTCGCCCATGACGCCGGTGGGCGAGACGTCGCGCGTGAGCCATGCGTAGGTGGCATACGCAAACTCCGGCAACAACGTGCCGGGATCGCCCACGCGCCGGATGTAGCTCGAAGTGTATTGGCCCGTGTGGACGAGGTCCGGCGTCGCGTCCAGCAGCAGCGCGGTCTCCACCTCGCCCGCATGGAATCCGTACTTCGCCTCCTGCGGGCTGAGGCCGGAGGCGGGGCCGCCGCCGAAGAGGCAGAACGTCGTGAGACCCAGCTCGGCACGGAGGTCGCGCGCCATGACGTCCACGAGCGAGTGGTTGCCGCCATGGGAGTTGAAGAACACGAGCTTGCGAAACCCGCCGGCCTTGAGGCTGGCTCCGAGGTCGCGCAGGACCGCGACGAAGGCGTCGCGCGAGAGCGAGAAGGTGCCTGGGAAGCCGAGGTGCTCGTTGCTCTTGCCGTAGCACACGGGCGCGAGGGCATACACCGGCAGGTCCGGCGGCAGCCGGCGCAGCGCGTGGCCGAGGAGGTAGTTGTTGAGGAGCGTGTCCGTGGCGAGTGGCAGGTGATGCCCGTGCTGCTCGATGGCTGCCGTAGGCAACACGACCAAGGCGCGGTCGCGCGGCAGCGACTCCACCTGCTTCCAGGTGAGGTAGGGCAGGAAGCGTTCGTCGGGAATCCAGGTCCTCATGGGGCGTCTCGGATGGGGTTCAGGCGGCGTTGGCGTGCTCCGGCCGGGGCGGGTAGCCCATCATCTTCCCAGGATTGAGCAGGCCCCGGGGGTCGTACTCGGCCTTGGCCACGAGCTTCGCGTCGTCCGGCCGCCAGCGCCCGCTGCCCTCGAGGTGGTTGATGTGGGGGTTGGCAATCCCCACGCCGATGGACAGCGAGTGGTCGATCATCTCCTGCAGGCGCGCCTCGGTGGTGAAGCGCACGATGGGCAACGCTCCGGGCACCACGACGCCGTCCGACTTGAGGAACTCCATGTGCATGAGGATCTCGTGTCCGAACCGTTCCTTGAGCGACCGGATCTGCTCGCGGACGCGCTTGGGGTCGAACCCGGACTGGAGGTACGTGACGCCGGGGTCGGCCTTCTTGGCCCACAGGGTGGTGTGGTTCCAGGTATAGTCCGAGAGCTGCGCCCCGCGGCGCGGCTCATGGAAGGGCGACTGGAAGACGACGTGGCCACCAGCCTTGGACGCCGCCGTGCCGAGGGCATCGAGTTGGTCATGGGCAATCTCGATGAAGGCCAGCGCCTCGCCTTGCGGCACCCACTTCACCAAGGGCGTGAACCACGCCGGGATGGGCCACTCGAAGGCCGTCACCAGCCGCTTGCGCCACGAGACGTCGTTCGCGACGGCCTCGGCGAAGTCGAGGCACGATGCGAAGGTGGGGAAGCCCACGGCGACCTGTGCCCACTCCACCTTGGGCGCGAGCGCAATGGTCGCCTCCACCATGACGCCCGTCGTGCCCCAGGCATGAAGCGCGCGCAGGACGCCTGGCCCTTCGAGAAGCACCTCGCGCGGCGTCTCCTCCAAGGTCAGCAGGCGAATGCGGCGGACCGTGCCGTTGTCGCGCAGGACGCCGTGCGAGATGGATCCGATGCCGC
This sequence comes from Verrucomicrobiota bacterium, assembly GCA_046090125.1. Lineage (GTDB taxonomy): Bacteria > Verrucomicrobiota > Verrucomicrobiia > Limisphaerales > UBA9464 > UBA6176. The sequence continues at coordinate 176 of JBJSZF010000076.1, read as the reverse complement.
CAGAGCCGCCCGCCAGGAAGCCGCCGACGGAGGCCTTCTGGTAGGTGCTGGGGTAGCAGCGAAGCTCCCAGCCGGACTTCCGCGCCGTGCTCTCCACCACGCCCAGCCGCGCGCCCGGCTCGCACACGGCCAGCCCGTCGCCCGTGATCTCCAAGACTCGGTCCAGCGCGCCCAGG
>JBJSZF010000075.1:0-3982 GCA_046090125.1 Verrucomicrobiota bacterium | reverse complement strand
GACAACAGCCCGTCTCGGCAGGCGCGGCTCACGGGCTAGGCGCGGAGACCAACGCCGGGGTCGCCCGCCATCCAACAGAACGTCGGCGGCCATGGGTGTGGGTTGCCCCGTGTGCCGGCGCGACCGGCCCTCCCAATCCATCGCGGGTGGCCATTCACGGGCCCGGGCCTGGTTCACGTGCGCCGGGACAGATGCACGCCGACGGTTCGCGCCTTGATTTGACCGCCCCGCCTGGAGCCCACTCTCCACCATGTTTCGAGGTCACGCCCTCCTTGCCTGCGCCACGGGAATCTCCGTCGGGTCCTTGCTCGCCACGCCGCCGCCTCAGGCGGGCTCGGCCCGGCCCGACCAGGTGGTGGCCGACGAGGTCTATCTCCAGGAGACGGGCAGGCAATGGCCAACGCCCACGCGAGGCGTCGGGTCGGTGGCGGCTCGGGAGGGCAAGGCGTGGCTGCTGGTGGACGGGGTGTTGCACGCCGCCGACGGGGAGCGCTTGACGCGCGTCGCGACAGGGTCCCTTGGAAACGCGCGCCTCGCGGTGGTGCAGGGCAACTTGCTGGCGGTCGGCCCCGAGGGCCTGCACCAACTGGAGGGCGCGTCGTGGAAGCGCCTGCATGACGCGGCCGCGCAGGATGTGGTGGAGTTCCGGGGCCAGGTCGTCCTCGCGTCAGGCACGCGGCTGTTGCAGGTCGCCGGGGGCGCGGTGGCACCGTTCGTGACCAACGCGATGCCGTTCGCCCCGTCGCGCCTTCTGGTGCAGCGCGAGAACCTCTGGATTCTTGGAGGAGGCCGCCTTGCCGCGCTCCACAACGGGCGGTTCGGGGGCCTCGACGTCTATGGGTTCCCCGCCGACCAAGGCTGGGAATTCGGCCGGTTGCCATCGCCCGACACGCGCGACGCGGCGGCCGTGGATGGGTCGCTGTGGATCGGGACGGCACGGGGGATGGCGCGGCTGCGGGGGATGACCTTGCACGCGGTCACGGGGGCCGAGGGGTTGCCGTTCGAGGACGTCACGTGCGTGGCCCCCGGCTCCGAGGGCGACGTGTGGGTGGGCACGTCCCGGGGCGTGATCCGGCGCACGCGTTCCGGCGAGTTCCACTACTTCGCAGGGCGCCGATGGCTTCCGGACGACCGGGTGCGGTCGGTGGCGGTGGCGGGGCGGAGCGCCTGGGTGGGGACGGCGGGCGGGTTGGCGGAGATCCGGCTGGAGCCGTTCACGCTCGCGCGCAAGGCGGCCTGGTACGAGCACCACCTGGAACGATGGGGACAAAAGCGGCTGGGCTTCACCCACAAGCTCGAATGGGACGATGGCCTCAAGGAGTTCGTCCGCGAGGTCAGCGACAACGACGGCGGCTACACCGGCGACTACCTCGCGGCCCAGTGCTATCGGTGGGCCGTCACGCGGGATCCCGCCGCGCGGGCCGAGGCCACCCACACGTTCCACGCGCTGCGTTGGCTCGTGCAGATGACGGGCATCCCGGGGTTCCCGGCCCGTTCCGTGTGGGCCAAGGGCGAGCGCGGGCACCAGGCCGGGCATGGGTCGGGCGGCTATGCCGCCGAGTGGCACGACACGGCCGATGGCAGGTTTGAATGGAAGGGCGACACGTCGAGCGACGAGGTGGCCTCCCATTTCTACGCGGTGTCGCTGTTCCTGGAATTGGTGGCGGAGGGCCTGGAGGTGGACCAGGCACGGCGACACCTCGGCGGCATGGCGGGGCACCTGCTCGACCACGGCTGGCAGTTGATCGACGTGGACGGCAAGCCCACCCGCTGGGGACGCTGGGACCCGGCCTACCTCGCAACGGACGAGGGACGGTTCGACCGCGGCCTGCAGGCGGTGGAGCTGCTGAGCTTCATGAAGACGGCCGCCGACGTCACCGGCGAGGCGCGGTTCCATGACGCCTACGGGCGGTTGGTCGGCATGGGCTACCCGGGTTGGACGTTGCGCCAACGGTCCACCCATCCGCCGGAGGACATCGCCCACTTCGAGGACCAACTGGCCTATTGGTCGTGGTGGAACCTTCTCCGGCGGGAGACGGACCCGGACCTGCGGGCGTTGTACCTGCGGGGCCATGCACGCAGCCACGAGATCACGCGCATCGAGCGCAACCCCTTTTTCCTGTTCCTTTACGGCACGCTCACGGGCCATGACTGCGAGCCCGCCGCCGCCGTCCGGCACCTGCGCGAGTGGCCCCTGGACCTCCGTGTCTGGAGCTTCGCGAATTCCCACCGTTCCGACCTTCGGCCACCACCGGGCCTGCTGCCGCACAAGGGCGGCATCCGCGCCTTCTCGCCCCGCGAACACCAGCCCATGCGGTGGGACGCGTGGACGATGCAGGAGGATGGCGGGACGGGCGGGCGCGACGTGGCGGAACCAGGCGGCTGGCTGCTGGCGTATTGGATGGGCCGTTACCACGGCTACATCACGGCTCCGCAAACGACGGACCCGGCGCTCCTCGGTGCGCGGCCTGAGGAGATCCCGGCGGGTGGTGCAAGGCCCTACGACGGCCCGCCGCGCCCGCACGTGCCGTGAACCGCAGGGACACGGGCGCGGTGCCGGCCCTGCTCCCCGTGGTCCCAATCGGCGAACGCGACTACTTGGCCTTGAGCGCCTTGAGGCGTTGGTACGCCTGCTTGGCCTTCGCATCCCCGGACTCCATCGCCGAAATCAGGCCGCCTTCGAGCACCACCAGGGAGCTGTGCACCGCCATCCCCTGCTCCGGGGTGACCGACTCGCTGGCCTTCAACGCCTGGAGGGACTCCACGGCCGCCGGATAGTCGCCGTTGCGAAGCGCCTCGGAGGCCGCGCGCGCCGCACCTTGGAACTCGGGCTTGGCGGCGGAGAAGGCGGAGTCGAGCTGCGTCGCCGCCTGCTTGGGCGTCTCCGCCACGCGCAGGTCCGAGCCGCCCTGTCCGCAACCCGAGACGAGAAGGGCCGCCGCGACCCATGGGGCCCACGTGCAAGGGCCGCTGGGGCGCGGGCGGTGCGCCCCGTGCGGCGGTGGGGTGGGCCGCCGGGTTCGATCGAGCTGGGCTTTCATGGACGTGCGAAGGGGTGTGACGAAGGCAAAGGGCGGCGGCTCACTCGCCGGTGCGCGAGCCCGGGTTGCACCAGAACCGGCCGGGCCGGACGCCACGGAAGCCCCCGATGCCCGCCTCCTGGTAATAGGTCTTGAAACGCATGTACTCGGTGTGGCCCCCGAAGTTGCCCATCACCGTGCCGGTGTTGTGCCGCTGCGTGACGCCCTCGTCGGGACGGCTGGTGACGTTGTCGTAGTTGGACGGCTGCTTCTCATCCGCTTCCCAGTAAATCATCGCGTCCGGACTGAAGTCGCTGAGCTTGAAGGTGGTGTAGTTGCCACGTGGGCCGGTGCCGTAGGCGGAGACCGCGCCATTCATCATGTAGCTGCACACCTTCATCTCCCGGGCCCGAAACAAGGGCGTGTTGGTGCGGTCCATGGGGCACCACAGGAGCTTTCGAGTTTGGTGGTAGGGCCACAACAGGCCGCGCTCGACGGTATGGTCGGGGCGGTTCGTGCTGACGCGTTCATAGGCCCAGTTGGGGACGTTGAACGTGCCCGAGCTCCACGACGTGTACGGCAGGTAGTCACGGTAGTCGTTCACGTAGAGGTGCGTGGAGAGCAGGACCTGCTTGATGTTGTTGAGGCAGGCCGTCCGGGCCGCCTGCTCCTTCGCCTTCGACAACGCCGGCAGCAACATCCCCGCCAGGATCGCGATGATGGCGATCACCACCAACAGCTCAATCAACGTGAACGCCTCGCGCAACCCGCCCATGCCACGCGCGCATCGACCCACCCAGCCCCTGGAAAGGGCTGCGAGGGCCGGGGAACGACGTGGCGCGGGCTCCTGCGTGGTCCGGAAACTTCTTGCGCTCATGGCAACAAAACGGGGTGTGCGAGAAAACGCTATCCTTCCTCCCTCCCCATGGAAGCTCAATTTCAAGGCCGCGGTTCCGTCCCCG
>JBJSZF010000074.1:0-10594 GCA_046090125.1 Verrucomicrobiota bacterium | reverse complement strand
TTCGAGGACATGGACTACGCGGACATCGCCCGCGCGCTTCGTGTGAGCCTGGGCAAGGTCAAGACGGACATCCACCGCGCCCGGCGGGCCCTGTACAAGACGTTGCAACCTTTGCGCGAGGACCTGGGTTGCTAGGAAGGGACGACGATGAAGCCACGCAGGAACACCACCAACGGCACGGACCCGCTCGAACGCTGGGCGGGGCGTGCCCTGGGCGAGTTGCCCCAGCCCCGCGCACCGCGCGACCTACTGCCCGGCATCCTGGAGCGCGTTCGATGCGAGGCGGCGACGCCGTGGCACCGAAGGCCATGGATGGAGTGGCCGTTGGCACTGCGCTGGGCGTCTGCCTGCGCCATGGCGCTCCTGTTGTCGCTGGCGTGGTGGCAAGGCGACGACTTTCTCGGGGCCGCGATGCGGGCCGCGCACCGGGTGGATGCCCTGCGGTTGGCACGGGACGCCGGGTCCAGCATGCATTCGACCGCGTCCATCTGCATGGGAGTTGCCGCCCGCGTGTGGGAGCACCTTCCCCGTCAGTGGTTCCTTGCCGTCGTGGCGGCGTTGGTGGCCCTTTGGATTTCAACCGTCGGTTTCGGGGCCGCCCTGTGGCGCCTCCTTCGACCCACACCATGAACACGAATCGTCCCTCGTCGTGGAGCCTCGCGCTCGCCGCCAGCGTCCTCGTCGCGTGCACGGCGTTGCCTGCCGCCGCCGCCTTCCCGCGGGCCGTCGTGGCCACGCCGCCCGTCGCGGCGGACAAGACGGACAAGGCCGAGGATCCGTCGGCGGCAAAGGATCGCGGGGCGGGCCCCACGGCCGAGGCGAAGGACGTGGTGGTGGAGCATGGCCAAGTGACGGTGGCCAAGGGCGATACGGTGGCGGACTCGGTGGTCACCTTCGGCGGGGCGCGCGTGAAGGGCGACGTGACGGGCGACGTCGTGGTGACGTTTGGTTCCGTTGAGATGGAGGGAGAGACCCACGGCGACCTCGTCGTGGTGTTGGGCGGAGCCAAGGTGTCGGGGACGGTGCACGGCGATGCCGTGGCCATGGGTGGCACGCTGACCTTGGCGGAAGGCGCACACGTGAAGGGCGACGCGATCGCTTTGGGCGGGAGCGTGCGCCGTGCTGAGGGAGCCCGCGTGGACGGGCAAGTGGTCAGCAAGGGATACGAGGCGATCCCCGAGAGCCTGCGTGGGCGGGCGCGATTGTTCCTCGAGGAATGCGTGCTTCTGGCGCGTCCCCTGAGCCTGCGCGTGGACTTTGTGTGGTGGCTGTGGGGGGGGCTGCAGGCCATCGAGGCGATGCTCGCGCTGCTGTTTCCCGGCGCGGTGCGCGCCGTGATGGGGACGCTGCGTGAGCGCCCGGTCGCCTCGGTCTTCGCAGGGTTGGCCTCCATCCCGCTGGGGTTGTTGGTTGGGGTGACGTTGTCGGTGACGGTCGTCCTGGCACCGGTCGTCCTGCTGCTCGTTGCGGCGCTGTGCGTGGGAACGGCGCTGGGCGAGGCATCGTTCATGCGGTTGCTGGGTGCGGCCCTGTTGAGGCCGTTCCGGCCCACGCCCCTGGGCGGCGGCGTGGAGTTTGTCCTGGGGGCGGCGGCGCTCACCGGCCTGATGCTGGTGCCGTTCCTTGGACTGATGGTCTGGGCGGCCGTGGACCTTTGGGTGATCGGTGCCGTCTTGCTGACCTTGGCGGGCGGACGCAAGCCGGTGGTTGTTCCACCGGTGGCCGCGCCAGATGGCCCTTCGGCGGGGTCGCCCCCTGGCTTCGCTCCGAAGGCCCCTTCCATGACCGGCGCGCCCGTGTCGTCGTCGGTGGAAACTCCCGCCGTACCCACGGCTCCAGTGATGGCGGCGGGCACGGGACTCGCCTTGATCGCATCGCCGTCCCCCCTCGAGGCCGCGGCAACGTTGCCGCCAACCTTGCCGGGAACCGAATCACCCATCATGACGACACCCCACGATGTGGCGGCCCTTCCCGGGGCCGCTCCCTGTGCCACCTCCGCCCCGCCACCTCCCTCCCGCCGCTGGCGCGACGCGGACCCTGGGCCCACGCTGGACGCACGGGGACTGGCCGAGGCCCAATACCCGACGCTGGGCCGCAGGCTCGGTGCGTTGCTGGTGGACTGGCTGCCATTGCTGATGATCGGCGAGCAGATCCCGGACGACGGGCCGTCGATGCTGCGTGGTCTGGGTGGAATCGCCTATTTCGCAGTGATGCTCGCATGGCGCGGGACGACCCTCGGCGGGATGGTCGCGGGCCTGCGGGTCGTCCGATTGGACGGTCGTCCCATGGACCGGCCCACCGCCGTTGTGCGGGCGCTGGCGGCGATCCTCAGCGTGCTGAGCGGTGGCTTGGGATGGCTTTGGGGCTCGTGGGATGCACGACGCCAGACGTGGCACGACCGCATCGCCGGCACGGTGGTGGTGCGCGACGACACCGGCCGCTCCTTGGTGTGAGGGCGTGGAACATGCCCAGCCCGGCGTTGGGTGAGGCGTGCGTGAGGGGACTCCACGGGATCGGCCAGGTTGGAATGGACCCGCCTTGGAAATCCTCCCTGCCCGACTGGATCGCCCGCTGGGATCGCCTTGCCCCGCCGTGCGAGAAATGGTTGCGAAGCGGAGGGAACCCACGGAAACGCTTTGACGTCGGGTTGTGCGGACACTCCATGCTGGACGCATGGGTGTGAAGAATCTTGGGTGGGCGGCCGTGCTCTGGGTGGCCACGTCCGGGTGCGGCTTGGCTCAACTGTCGCTGGAGCCCTTGTGGTCGGTCCCGGCGATTTCCGGGACGGATGCCTTCCCCGACACGGGCAGCCTGACTCGTGGCGGTGCGTTCAACCCTGCGACCGGCAACTTCCTGGTGGCGACGCGCGTGGGCGGGGCAGGGGTTCGCATCCTGGATGGGGCCACGGGCGCGAGCCGAGGCATGTTGGACATGACAGGTGTCGCCGGCGGGACGTTTGCGCTGAACATGGTGGTGGCCGGATCCGACGGTGCGATCTACGGGGCCAACCTCGTGACGGACAGCTCGGCGTCGCCCTTCCGGGTCTATCGCTGGGCGAACGAGTCGGCCATTCCAACGTTGGTGTACTCCGGGAACCCGGGCACGGGGCGATACGGCGACTCGCTGGCGCTTCGTGGGGGCGGCGCATTGACGGAGATGGTTGCGGGGCAAGGGACTACGGCGGACGGGGCGACCCGCATGCTGCACCTTGGAACGACGGACGGCGCGACCTTTGCGGGGCGAACCTTGCTCGTCTCGGGGATCGGGGGCGGTGACCTGCGGCTGGGCCTCGACTTTGGGCCGGGCAACACGGTGTACGCGAAGCAGGGCACGAGCCCGCTGCGCTGGGTGGTGTACGACCTCGCGTCGTCCACGGCCGCGGTGGCAGCCTCGTTCGAGATCTCGACGGGTGGAGGACTGGCGGGGCCCCTGGGTGTGAGTGGCTCGGTCCTTGTCAGCTATGCGTATTCCCGTTCAACCGGTCCCAACACGGTGGGCATCTACGACCGCGCGGCGCTGTCGGCCTCGGTCACCAATGCCCCTGTGGACACGGTGAATTTGACGCTGACTGCCAACTCCAACGGCGTGGGCGCCGTGGACTTCAACGCGGACGGGTCCGTGGTGTACGTGGTCGCCCCCAACAACGGCGTCCACGCGTACCGGGTGGTTCCCGAGCCGGGCACGTGGGCGCTAATGGGACTGGGGGCGACGCTGCTGGCGCTGGGGGCGTGGCGGCCCGTCAGGCGTTGTAGGTGCTCGAGCTGACGCGTCCGCCGCTGCCGGTCCAGTTGGTGTGGAAGAACTGGCCGCGGGGCTGGTCCACGCGCTCGTAGGTGTGGGCCCCGAAGTAGTCGCGCTGCGCCTGCAACAGGTTCGCGGGGAGGCGTTCGCAACGGTAGGAATCGTAGAAGGACAGTGCCGTGGCGAAGGCCGGGACCGGCAACCCATGGAGGGCAGCCGCCGCGACGACGCGACGCCAGCCCTCCTGGCACCGGGCCAGTTCCTCCCGAAAATAGCCGTCCAGCATCAGGTTCACGAGGTTCGGGTCTGCGTCGAAGGCCTCCTTGATCTTGCCGAGGAAGCGGCTGCGGATGATGCAGCCGCCCCGCCACATGAGGGCGATGCCGCCGTAGTTGAGGCCCCATCCGTTCTCCTGGGAGGCGGCGCGCATGAGCATGTATCCCTGGGCGTAGCTCACGATCTTGGACGCATACAGCGCGCGGCGGATGTCCTGCACCATGGCGGCGCGGTCCGCCGAAAGACGCGGCGACGGGCCCTTCAACAGGGGCGCGGCGGCCACGCGCTCCGCCTTCATCGAGCTCACGCAGCGTGCGAAGACGGCCTCGGCGATCAACGTGACGGGCTGCGCCAGGTTCGCCGAGTCGATCACCGTCCACTTGCCGGTCCCCTTCTGGCCCGCCGTGTCGAGGATGCGGTCCACCAGGGGCGATCCGTCGTCGTCCGCCTTCGCGAGGATGTTGCCGGTGATCTCGACGAGGAAGCTGTCGAGCTCGCCCTGGTTCCATTCACGGAAGACCTCGGAGATCTCGCCGGCCGTCATCCCCAGGCCGTCCCGCATGATCTGGTAGGCCTCGCAGATGAGCTGCATGTCGCCGTACTCGATCCCGTTGTGGACCATCTTGACGTAGTGGCCGGAGCCGCCGCCGCCGACCCAGTCGCAGCAGGGCGCGCCCCCGTCCACCTTGGCGGCGATGGCTTGGAAGATGGGCTTCACGTGGGGCCATGCGGCGGATGACCCGCCGGGCATGATGCTGGGGCCGAACCGCGCCCCCTCCTCGCCGCCCGAGACGCCGGTGCCGATGTACAGGAGGCCCCGGGCCTCCAGCTCGCGGACGCGCCGACTCGTGTCGTTGAACAGCGAGTTGCCGCCGTCGATCACGATGTCGCCCGGCTCCAGGTGGGGGACCAACTGCCCGATGAACTCGTCCACGGCCGCGCCCGCCTTGACCATGAGCATCACGCGACGAGGCCGGCGCAGGTGGGCCACCATCTCGGCAATCGAGCGCGCCCCGACGATGTGCGTGCCCTTGGCCTCGTTCGCGAGGAATTCGTCCACCTTCGTCGTGGTGCGGTTGTAGGCCACCACGGTGAACCCGTGGTCGTTCATGTTGAGGATCAGGTTCTGGCCCATCACGGCCAGACCGATCACGGCGATGTCACCCGTGGGATTGCTCATGGAGAGGAGTCGTGCGCGAACTTTCTGCCTTGGATGCTATTCACGAAGGGCAGTGTGGCGAGCGCGAAGTCTCCCGGCCCCACCCGGGCGGTGCATCCCGAACCTGTGTGTGGCCGATCGGGTCCGTGCGGTGCTCGGACAGGCCGGCGTCGGGAGACCACGCGGCCCATGGGTCATGAAGCGGCCCCGTCACTGCCCGCCCATCCCACGTCCCCCACGTGGAGCTTGCCGCTCGAAAGCGGCACCCCTCAGGGTTCGGATGATGAAGGGCGGATGGCGCGCATGGATGGGCGGGTGGTGGTCCGGGGCATGGTGCATCGCGACGTGCTCCGCCCTCTTGCCCGCGCGGTCGGAGATCATTGCCGGGCCGCTCACGAGCCCTGTGAACGGCCACGTGTACTACCTGCTGGCCGAGGGCTCGTGGCAGGACGCCGAGGCGTTCGCGGTCCGGTTGGGCGGGCACCTGGCCACGGTTCGGTCCGAGGAGGAGCAGGCGTGGGTGTTTGACCGGTTCGGGGCATGGGGCGGTCGTTTTCGCAGCCTGTGGATGGGCCTGCGGCGCACGTCGCCGGGCGGTGCCTTCGCGTGGGTGAGCGGCGAGCCGCTTTCCTACACCCATTGGCTGCCGGGCCAGCCGGATGACTCGCCCGTCACCGGGGGCGAGGGCTTCGTGCACATGCTCAACACCGGCAACGCCTACGGCCATCCCGGCGGCTTCTGGAACGACCTCGCCAGCCCCAACTTCGTCTTCCACGCCTTCAATCCCGTCTGCGGCGTGGTGGAACTCGTTCCAACCCTTGACCCCGTCGTCGAGCTCGCCATCACGCCCGACGCATCCGGGACGCGCCTCCTTGCAACGACCCCGGCGACGACCGTCCGGTTGGTGTGGGAGACGTCCCCAACGCTCGACCCGCCATCGTGGTCGGCCGTGGCTGTCCAGTCGGACGTGGCCGCGCGGGCCAACTGGTCGCGCGTAGTGGATGTGGGGACGGGATCCGGCTTCCACAGGGCGCGAGCACACGACACCCCTGGGTTCAATGCGCGGCTGGACCGCGTGGTCCGAGCGGTGCGCGGGACGTATCCCGACGCCGTGTTGCTGGAGGCGTCGCCGCTGTGGTCAGGGACGGTGACAGGCTTGCCGGATTCGGCCGGCCTGCGGGCGGTCTTGCGCGTGGCGGCCGGCACCGTCATCGCGGAACAATCCGACCCATGGGGTGCGCCGGCCCTGAGCTTTCGGGCCGCCCCTTGGCTGGGGAGCGCGAACTTGCCGTGGCCCGTGGCCATGAACCTGGAAGAGGCGGAGTCGGCGCTTCGGATGGCGGGCTTTGGGCAGGAATACAAGACGGTGGTCCTGCGCCAGCCCGTGTATCCTGGGATGACCGAGCCCTACTTCATCTTCGGCACGCCGCTGCATGGCTTCGTCTTCGTTGGGACGACCACGCGGCGGGTGTTCGTGGGGCAGTAGGTGGATGCCGGGAGCGCGGACGTCGCCCGCCGCACCTGAAGATTCGGGCTCGCAGCGCTCGCGCAGGTCGAAGCATCCTTCGACCCATCCCATGAAGCGCGCGCATCGTTGGTTTTCGGCTGGCTGGGCCTGCCTGTGGCTCGGCCTGGGTTCTATTCAAGCGGCGGACTTCGCCGTGACCGGCGGCCCTCCGCGTCCGGTGATCGCCGCCGACTACCAGGCCCGGCGCCTCGGCGAGGTCGATCCCTCCGGCAAGCTCCTCTGGCAGGTCCCCATCCAGGACATCCATGACCTTTGGATCCTGCCCAACGGCCACCTCCTCACGCAGACCAGTTGGACGCGCGTCGTCGAGCTGGACCGCGACCACAAGGTCGTGTGGAGCTACGACGCCGCCACGATGAATGGCAACGCCGGGCGCAAGGTCGAGGTCCACGCGTTCCAGCGCCTCCCCGACGGCCTCACGATGATCGCCGAGTCCGGCCCCGGCCGGATCATTGAGGTGGACCGCGAGGGACGCATCCAACGCGAGGTGAAGCTCAAGCTGGACCGCCCCGACGCGCACCGCGACACGCGCCTCGTGCGCAAGCTGCCCGACGGCCACTACCTCGTCTGCCACGAGGGCGACTCCGCCGTGCGCGAGTACGACGGGCAGGGCCGCGTGCCCTGGACCTATGCGGTGACGACGGCCGACGGCAAGCCCGCCGCCGTGTACTCCGCCTCGCGCCTGCCCAACGGCAACACGCTCATCGGCGCGGGCAACGGGCATCGCGTCATCGAGGTGGACCGCGCCGGCAAGGTCGTCTGGAGCATCGAGGAGAAGGACCTGCCCGGCGTCAGCCTCGCCTGGGTCACCCTCACGGAACGCCTGCCCAACGGGAACACCTTCGTCGTGAACTGCCATGCCGGCCCGGACCAGCCCCAGCTTCTCGAGGTCACGCCCGCCAAGACCGTCGCGTGGTCCCTCAAGGACTTCCGCAACTTCGGCAACGCCCTTCCCATCGCGCGGCTTCGCAACCCATGACCCCGCGCGCCCGCCAGCGCCCCGCCCGTGGCCTTTCCCTCCTGCCGGAAGGGGTGCGTCGCGAGCGTGCCGCTGGCGTGGCGCCGTGGCTGGGCGTGGCGTTGGCCTGCCTGGCTCTGCTTTCCCGCGCCCCCCGCGTGGCGGCGGCCGAACCCAACCCGAAGGACGCGGTGGCGCATTCCGCTTCGACGCGCCCCACCCACCTCTGGGCCTTCACCCCCGTCCAACGCCCGCCCGTCCCCGTCGTCCCCGGCCGGCCCCGCCCGTCGAATCCCATCGACGCCTTCATTGAAGCGCGCCTCGCAGCCCAGGGCATCGCGCCCAACCCGCCGGCGTCGCGCCGCGTCCTCCTGCGCCGCGCGAGCTTCGACCTCGTGGGCCTGCCGCCCACGTGCGAGGACGTGCAGGCCTTCGAGCGCGACGCGCGCCAGGACGCGTGGGAACGGCGCGTGGAATCGTTGCTGGCATCGCCGCAGCACGGGGAGCGCTGGGGACGCCACTGGCTCGACGTCGTGCGGTTCGCCCAAAGCAACGGGTACGAGCGCGACGGCGAGAAGAAGGGCGCATGGCGGTACCGCGACCATGTGATCGGGGCGTTCAACCGGGACCTGCCCTGGGACCAGTTCGTGCGCGAGCACGTGGCGGGCGACGAGCTGGAGCCGTTCACGCCCGGCGCGTTGCTGGCCACGGGCTTCCTCCGACTGGGCGTCCTCGACGACGAGCCGGACGACAAGGAGATGGCGGCCTTCGACGACCTCGACGACGTCCTCTCGACGACGGGCGTCGCGTTCATGGGGCTCACGCTGGGCTGCGCCCGGTGCCACGACCACAAGTTCGACCCCGTGCCCCAGGCGGATTACTATCGGTTGCTGGCGTTCTTCCGCGGCCTGGCCCCGGCCAAGGATGTGTCCAATCCGTCGGCATCGACCGCGCACGTGCCGTTGGCGGACCCGGTGGAGGTGGCCGCGTGGCATCGCCAACGCGAGGCGCGCGTGCGTGACATGGAGGCGGAGCTGGCCCGGGCCACCGACGAGAAGGCCCGCAAGGACTGGCGGGGCCGGATCGACGCGGTACGCAAGGAGTTGCCGCCCTTCGAGCTGGCATTGGGCGCACGCGAGTCGGGCACGAAGCCACCCGACACCTTCGTCCTGCGCCGCGGCAGCGCCCGTTCGCCCGGCGAGCCCGCAGCGCCTGGTTTCCCGACGGCATTGGTCCGGGGACATGCGGCCGTCGCCGCCCCGGCGGACCCGGGACCCGGGCGCGGTGGCACCTCGGGGCGCCGACGCGTGCTGGCCGAGTGGATGGCTTCGCGCGAGCACCCGTTGACAGCGCGGGTGATTGTGAACCGGCTTTGGCACCATCATTTCGGACGCGGGTTGGTGCGCACGACGGGGGACTTCGGCGCGGCCGGCACGCCGCCGACGCACCCGGAGCTGTTGGACTGGCTAGCGTGCGAGCTGATGGACCACGGCTGGTCCTTGAAGCACGTCCACCGCCTGATCCTGGGCAGCGAGGCGTGGCGGCGCTCGTCCCACGCGGACCCGGCCACGATGGCGGCCACGAAGGATCCCGGCAACGAGCTGTGGTGGCGACAGGGCATGCGCCGGCTCGAGGCCGAGGCGGCCCGCGACATGGTGTTGTGGGCCAGCGGCGACCTGAACCTCCAGGCCGGCGGGCGCGGATTCTTCCCGACGTTGGCGGGCGAGGTGCTCGAAGGCGGGTCGCGGCCCGGCACGGACTGGGAGGTGTCGCCGGCGGCCGAGCAGTCGCGCCGTGCGGTGTACGCGTTCGTGCGGAGGACGTCGCCGGTCCCGTGGATGGAGGCGCTGGACTACAGCAACGCCACGGTGCCGTTGACGGAGCGCCCGGTAACGACGGTGGCGCCGCAGGCGTTGCTCCTGCTCAACGACGACTTCATGCGCTCGCAGGCCCGCGCCATGGCGGCGCGCGTGGCATCCGGTGGGCGGTCGCGCGATGCGGCGCTGCGCGAGGCATGGCGCCGGGTGTTATCCCGCGATCCGTCGGCCGAGGAGCTGTCCGTGGCGCTGGCACATGCCGCGCGGCATGAGGACGCCGTCCGCGCGTTGCCGGGGCGCTTTACCGTTCGCACGGACGTCCCCGCCACGATGAGCCTGGGCTACTTCGGCCAGCTTCAACCCCGGCACTTCTTGTCGGGGCCGTCGGGTTGGACGCCGTTGAAGGGACATTGGCCGGACCAATACGAGGGGAACCAAATCGTGTCGCGGGGCGAGGGCCCGGCGATGCTGGCGAACGGGACGCGGTTTGCCTCCGGCACGGCGATGGCGCGGCTGATCCCGCACGCTGGGCTGGAGCGCGGCGGTTGGTTGCTGGGGGCCACGGCGGACGGGCATCGCGTGCGCGGCATGGAGGTGTTGGTCGAGCCCCGCGAGGCCCGCGTCTCGGTGCTCTGGCTTGCACCCGCGCCGTGCGTGCTGGCGAGCGCCCGGAGGGAAGGGATCGAGTTGGGCTTGGACTTGCGCGTGGTTGTCGCGGACGGCCGGGCGCGGGTATGGCTGGGGCGCGATGGGTTGGGGGAGGCGTTGATGGACGTGGCCTTGCCGGGGCCGTTGCCGGCAGCGGGCGTGGTGGGCCTGCGGGCTTGGGGCGCGCCCTTGAGCGCCGAGGACATCGTGTTGGAAACGACGGCTGGACGGGTCGCGCTGCGGCCGGACGCCGCCGAGGCCGACCCCGCCCGGCGCGCGCTCGAGGCGACGTGCCTGATGCTGCTGAACCTGAACGAGGCGTTGTACGTGGAATGAATCCGGGAAGCCGAACACAAGGCCGACGCGAGTTCCTGTGGCGCATGGGCGCGGGGTTCACGGGCGTGGCGATGGCGGGCTTACTGGAGGAGGACGGCTTCTTTGGCGGACGCGCTCGGGCGGGCTCGGCG
>JBJSZF010000073.1:0-27093 GCA_046090125.1 Verrucomicrobiota bacterium | reverse complement strand
CAACGCGTGCGCTTCACGGGCAAGCCCGTCCCGGTGCCCGTCGGGTGGCGCGTCGTGCCCGGCGGCATGGAGGTGCGCTTCGCCTTGCCGTTGGACGCCGCCACGGCCGCCGACCCCGGCAGCTATGCCGTGCGCGCGTGGAACTATCGCTACGCAGAGGCCTACGGCTCGAAGGACTGGTCCGTGAAGGATCCCTCAAAGGAAGGGCGCGACGAATGGGCCGTGTCCGCCGCCAAGCTGGGCGCGGACGGGAAGTCGGTGGTGTTGTCCATCCCGGAGCTCGGTCCGGTGATGCAGGGGGAACTCAAGTACAACGTGAACGCGGCCGGCGGCGGCAAGCCCCTGCGCGGGTCGCTGTGGTTCACCGTGAACCGCAACTGATCCCAAGCCCCCTTCCCGCGCCGGGAGCGCGGCCGTCCTCGGCCGCCCGCTGCCACGTCATCGATGCCTTCGGGATGGACGACGCTGGAGGGATCCGCGTCGTTGTGCCCAGCATGGACTCATGTTCCGTCGCCCGCGCGTTTCCAAGGCCGTCCTTGGCTTCCTCCTTGGCCTGATGGCGTCCGTCGCATGGGCCGCGCCCGAGCGCGCCGTGGCGCTTCCCCCCGAGCCCCCGCCCGAAGCCGGGTCCGATGATGCCCTGCTGGATGCCATCCAACGCGCGGGGTTCGGCTTCTTCCGCGACGAGGCCAACCCGCGCAACGGGTTGGTGCGCGACCGTTCCCGGCCGGACTCGAAGAGCAGCATCGCCGCCGTGGGCTTTGGGCTCAGCGCCTGGTGCATCGCGGTCGAGCGCGGCTGGGCCTCGCGCGACGACGCGGCGCGCCGGGTGGACGTCACGTTGCAGTCGTTCCTGAACGGGCCGCAGGGGCCGCAGCCCGGCCCGGTCATGGGGCATCGGGGCTGGTTCTATCACTTCCTGGAGATGGACACGGGGCATCGGGCGTGGAAGTGCGAGCTGTCGTCCATCGACACCGCCCTGTTCCTGGCCGGCGCGCTGGACGCCTCGGTGTTCTTCGGCGGCACGAGCGAGGTGGAACGTCGGATCCGGAAGGCGGCCGATGCCCTGGTGGCGCGCGTGGATTGGCGGTGGATGTGCGACGGCGCGGACGTGTTGTCGATGGGGTGGCATCCGGAGAAGGGGTTCATCCCGCGCTGCTGGGTGGGATACAACGAGGCCATGCTCCTGTACGTGCTGGCGCTGGGCGCGGGATCGGGCCCGCTGCCGCCCGGCGCCTGGGACGGATGGACGCGCGGCTACCTGGTCGCGACCCACCACGGGCAGCGCTACGTCGATTTCCCGCCGTTGTTCGGGCACCAGTACTCGCACTGCTGGCTGGACTTCCGCGGGCGGGCGGACGCGTGGATGCGGGCCGCCGGATGGGACTACTTCGAGAACTCGCGTCGGGCGGTGCTCGCGCAGCGGGCGTATTGCATCGAGAACCCCCTGCGCCGCGCCGGCTACGGCCCGTGGTTGTGGGGCATCACCGCCTGCGACGGCCCCGATGGCTACGCCGCCCGCGGCGCGCCGCCCGCCGAGAACGACGACGGCACCTTGGCTCCCACCGCCATGGTCGCGTCGCTCCCGTTTGCGCCGGAGGTCGTGTTGCCCTCCCTCCGGACGCTGCACCGCGAGTGGGGCGCGCGGTTGTGGACCCGGTACGGCTACCGGGACGCCTTCAACCCGGGGAAGGACTGGGTCGCCGAGGACGTCCTGGGCATCGATCAAGGCCCCATGGTCCTGATGATCGAGAACCACCGCACGGGCGCGACGTGGCGCCGGATGATGTCGCATCCGGTGGTCCAGCGCGGGCTGCGCCGGGCGGGTTTCCTGGGGCGGTGAGCGTCGAGGCGGGGCGTCTTTGGCCGGGCTCGACACGGGACGCGCGACGCGTTGGAGTTCGGGGGCGTTCGCGCGCCTTCCTTCATGCCCCGCCGCATCCTCATCGCCCCCGACAAGTTCAAGGGAACGCTCACTGCCCGCGAGGCCGCCGAGGCCATTGCCCGCGGCTGGGCGCGCGTGCACCCATCGGACGTGCTCGTCACGGTGCCCGTGAGCGACGGCGGGGATGGGTTCGGGTCCGTGCTGGCGGCGTCGGTGGACGGGGTGGAGCGGGAGACGACCACGGTGGATGCGGCGCATCGGCCGCGGCGGGCGCCGTGGTGGTGGTCGCAAGGGCGGTCGGTGGCGGTGGTGGAAACGGCGCAGGTGGTGGGGTTGGCGTTGCTGCCGACCCGTGTGTTCCACCCGTTCGCACTGGACACGTTCGGGATCGGCGCGGTGCTGCAGGACGTCGTGGATGCCGGGGCCCGCGAGTGCTGGGTGGGGATTGGCGGGAGCGCGACGAACGACGGTGGCTTCGGTCTGGCGCGTTCGATGGGCTGGGAGTTCGTCGATGCGTCCGGGCAGGAGATCGGGCGCTGGACGGACCTCGGACGACTGCACGCGGTACGGCGACCGACGTCGGCGCGGCTGGATGGCTGCCGGGTGACGGTGGCGGTGGACGTGGACAACCCGTTGTTGGGGCCCTTGGGCTGTTCGCGGGTCTATGGGCCGCAAAAGGGCCTGCGCCCGCAGGACATGGCGTTGGCGGAGGAGGCGTTGGGGCGGTTGGCGGAGGTAATGGCGGCGGAGCTGGGGACGGACCTGGCGACGTGGCCGGGCAGCGGTGCGGCGGGCGGGCTGGGGTTTGCATTGCAGGCGTTCCTTGGGGCGCGGGCGGAATCGGGGTTTGAGATGGTGTCCCAGGCGGTGGGTCTTGATGCACACCTGGCGGCGTGCGACCTCGTGCTGACAGGCGAGGGATCGCTGGACCGGCAATCATGGATGGGCAAGGGAACGGGTCGCCTCGCGGCGCGGGCGCGCGCTGCGGGCCGGCGATGCATCGGGTTGGCCGGACGCGTGGAGGTGGTGTCGGCGGAGAAGAAGGCGTCGTCGCCGTTCGACGAGGCCTGCGGCGTGGCGCCGACGTTGGCCAGCGTTGAGGAGGCCATGGCACGTCCGGCGTATTGGCTGGAGGAACTCGCGGCGACGGTGGCGGCGACAAGGTAGGGGGGCCGTCCCGGTCCTTTCCGGCCCTTCGGGCGACAACGGGTTGCATGGATGGGGACTCGGAAGGGCCTCGAACAATTCCTTCCGGCTCAGCAACGGTACCTGCTTTCACTGATCGATCGCCACCTCCATCGACCCCTCGTGCTCGTTCGAACAGCGCCACAGTCTCCCAATCTCCACGATTGAAAAACCGGGCTTCCTTCACGACATGCGCAAGTCTATCTTCAAAGGTACGGCGAGTGGGAAATGGGGGGGGTAACATATGGAGGAGGACTGGACACAAAAAGCAGACCAAGAATTGCAGCCAAAGGTTAGCGAACCGTTGATCGCAGACAGCGGCCGCTTCGCGAGATTCATCATGCTCGCAGCGACCAAGATAGGTCCCGGTTTTGCTGCACTATGCCTCCTCTTCGCACTGGTTGCCTTCGTCAAGTGGCCAGATCCCAATGACGGGTCCCGGAAGTCCAGCTTGTTAGATCGATATGCCAAGCATCGACGCCTCGCCGAACTCGATCGCCGTGTCGAGGCCGGGGATGCCGAGGGTGCTGCTTCCATCTGGAAAACCACCTTGCCCCAGGAAACCAACAACGTGACCGCCCTGAGAGGCTTTTTTGATCACGACGCAAGGCTAGGGGGGGCCTTGGTGGAACGGATCCCGGAACGCGAGGCGCTGGTCGCTAGTCTGGTGAAGCTGGGTGGCACCAACCAACATGACATGCTACGGGTGCTCCGATTGCGTGACAGGCGCCTGGAGTGGAACCGGATCGTCAATGATTCCCCGCAGATTTCCACCGATGCCGATTCGGAGGCGAAGGGGATCGTGGCCCGCGCCCATCTTGCCATGGGCGACGTGCTGGCGTTTGACCAGCTATGGTCGCGTTCGTCAGCAGCGCTGCAATCCGACCCCTCGATGAAGCTGTGGCGTCTAGCCGCAAATGCCTTGCTTCGGGATGGTGCCGATGCAGCCCAGGCCAAGGCTGAAATTGCCGCCACGCTAGCCTCATCCAAGAACGCTACCAACGCCCTAGATGCCTTATTGTTCTTGGCGTTCCAGTCCGGGGACATGGAGACCCACCGCACTTTGCTGGAGTCGCACCGCATCACGGGAAGACGGCGCATCAAGCATTGGATGGATCACGCGGAACTCCTCGCCCGCAGTAACGACACACGTGGCGTCGATGACGTGCTGGATGGATTGGCTCTGGATCGTGCGGACCCCGATGATGTCGGCCGCGTGGCGCGACGACTGATCCAATTGGGTATGTACCCGCAGGTCACCCGCATGGTTGAGCGGAGGCAGTTGGTGAACCAGTCCTCGCAGGACCTCTCAGTAATCGCTGGGTTTGCGTCCCTGTTGAACGAGAACTGGGAACAGTGCAACAACATCGCGATTGGGATACAAAGGAGCCTCTCCGTAGGCGGCAACGCACAGGAGGTGGCACATTTCCTGCGGGCCTGCGCCGCTTGGGGGCTCGGAAACGAGGCTGCCGCCACGGCGGCCTTTGACCGCGTTGTGACTGGAAGCAGCAATGACCCTGCCTCATTGCTCAGCATGCTTTTCGAGGGGGTGCGCCTCGGCGCCGGTTCTATGAGCTCGGCCAGCATCCGGCAGGCTTGGATCCTAGCGCGTGACTCGGAGAACTTGATCGGCGACAGCGCCGCCTACTGGCGCACCCGCAGCGAGCTCGCTGGATATGCCATGCAGACCTCCGACATGTTGCTCGCCGCAAGGACCGCTCTGCAACTCGAGCCGGGCTCGCCCGCCTCGATCGCGTCAATGACCCGCGCCCTGCTCCTGGCTCCGACGAGCACGCCCGAGATCCTGTCTCTAAGCGCGAGCCTGATGGATGCAACACCCGTGCCTGCCGAGTGGCGCATCGTTCGAGCCCAGGCTCTTGCGTCGGCTAACCAGCTGGCCGATGCCAAGGCGACGTTAAGCGCCATGAAGCCTTCGACGATTCCAACAGGCCTGATGCCGTCCATGAACGTTGCGTGGCTGGAAGTTCACATGGCCGCTAAAGATTGGGATGCTGCTCGCAAGGCACTGTCGGCCATCCCATCCCGGAGTCTCGAACCCTTGATGCAGGCCAAAGTGGATCGCCTCGCCGCAAAGATCCCCAAGATCTGATCATCGGCCTACCCAGGCCCTTGTTTCAACGCCTCCTGGGGTTGGCCTTGCCGTGCGGCCTAGGCTGGGTCGCCGCAGTCCAGGGCTGGCTGCCTCTCCCTTTATGCCTTGGGGGAGGTCGGTTGCTACGAATTGGCGCAGCGGAAGGCAATCCCCCGCCCATGCATCCATGCCGGCCTGGGCAAAGTCTCTCGCCAAGGCTCAGAGGGCACGAGGCCCGAGACGTCCCCTCAGAACCCGCGCATGCCTCGCGGCTTCTTGGCCTTGTGCAGGGCTCCTTCCTGAGGCCGCCGTGGCCGCGCTCGCCATGGCCGAGGCCTGGTCGACGCCTTGGATTCGCCCTCGCTCCGTGATCTTGGTGCCGGTGAGACCGCCTATCCGGGCGCCGCCCTCCACCCCATCTTTGAGCCCCTGGGTGCCACCGCGTTTCCCTGAGGTCAGGAGTCCTGAGGCTACCCATCCGACCCATGGCCTCGCCCAGGTTTGGGCGCGAGACCGTCGCCAGCACAGATTTCCGAAAACTCCTGCAAGAAAGGACCCCACTCGTCCGAAGAGCCTTCTGGAGAAGGCCTAGCGGCACGGTGTCGTTGGGTTCCATCCGGTCTATTCGGTTCATTCCATGAAAACATCGATCAAGCATCGGGCCGCAGCCTTGGCAGTGGCCGTCACCCTGGGCGTCGGCATCTCGCTCCAGGCCCAAAGCATCCTCAACGGCGGCTTTGAATTCAGCACCAACGGAGCAAACCAGCAGGCGGACCGTGACACGCGAGCCAACAACTGGACGTCCACCCTGGTGCCTGAGTCCTCCTACTGGGCGGGCGTCGGCATGGGCTCCTACAGCTTCTTGATGGCCTCCGCGAGCGGCATTGCTCCCAGCTACACGGACAGCCCCGGCACCATGACCCTTTGGGGGCCTCACAACGGCGTTCAGAACGGCCTGACGGACAGCCCGGACGGTGGGAACTTTTGGATGACGGATGCGGGCTGGAACACCGGCAAGCTCGAGCAAACCGTCTCAGGCCTGACGGCCGGGATGACCTACACGCTGTCGTTTTGGTCGGCAGGCGCGCAGCAGCAGGGTTTCTCTGGAGCGACCTCCACGCGATGGAGCGTGACTTTTGGCGGCGTCACCCAGACTACCTCGTACCTGAACATTGCGAGCCAAGGCTTTTCGGGTTGGCAGCACCAGTCGATGCAATTCACCGCGAGCGGCAGTTCGGCCCTGCTGACCTTCCTGGCGGACGGCAGCCCCAGCGGCCTGCCCCCCATGGCGCTCTTGGACGGCGTGTCTCTCGCGCCCGTGCCTGAGCCCTCCAGCTACGCGGCGGTCATCGGTGGCCTCCTGGCCGTCGCCGCCGTCGCACGTCGCCGAGCCTCGCGCTAGGCCATCGCCGTGCGATGCCGCTGTTCGGGTCGGGCACGACATCCGTGACGCGGCTTCGCCCATGCATTCCACCCGCGGGCCCTAGGTTGGCTCGCGGGTGGACTTTCTTTGCCTGGGCCAAACTCCCTACCGATAGGACCGGGCCCACGGCACTGTTCCCGTCCCATCGCCCTCCCCCGGGCGGCCGCATCCGGTGCATCCGGACATGGCCCGGACGAGGCCCGTCGAGCCAGTCCATCGCTCGAACGAATACGGCCGCCTCTTCCTCGATGGGTCTGGGACCAGCTCGTCCAGCGTCATCGCGTCGTACAGGCGTCCGTTGAGCATCGTCCGGCTTACCGAGTCCGAGTTGCGGATGTCCTCCAGCGGGTTGCGGTCGAGGACCAGCACGTCGGCCAGCTTGCCGGCCTCGATGGATCCGATGTCGCGGTCGAGGCCGAGGTAACGGGCTCCCAACAACGTGGCGCAACGGAGCGCCTCGATGGGCCGCATCCCGCCCTGCGCCAACGTCCACAATTCCCAGTGCGCCCCCAGCCCGGCGAGCTGTCCATGGGCTCCGAGGTGCACGGTGACGCCGGCGTCCAGCAGTGCCTTCCCGATGCCCGCGCTGCGCAGGACGTTGTAGTCCTCGTCGCTCGCCATGGGACGCCGACGCGACCTTGGGTCCACCATCCAGCGGGGCATGAAGCGGAGGAGCTTCTCGTGCCGCCACACGTCCATGTGCTGGTACCAGTAGTGCTCGGCGTCGAGGCCGCCGTAGCCCACGACCAAGGTGGGCGTGTAGCCCGTGGCACTAGCCCCCCAGAACTGCCGAACGTCCGCGTAGATCCGCTCCACCGGCAACGAGTGCTCCACACCCGTGTGCCCGTCCGCGACCATGGTCAGGTTGTGTTGCAGCAGCGAGCCGCCCTCGGGCACGACCATCATGCCGAGGCGCCGCGCGGCCTCGATCACCTGCTGGCGTTGCTCCCGCCGGGGTTGGTTGTAGGACTTCACGCTGAACGCCCCCACGGCCTTCATCCGACCCAGGTGGAACAACGCATCCTCCACGTTGTCGATCTGCGCCTTGTAGGTGCCCGCCGCCCCGTAGAGGATCGTCCCCGTCGAGAACGTGCGCGGCTGCACGATGACGCCCGCCCGCTGCATCTCCGACGCCGCAAAGACGGCCTCCGTCGCGTTCGACGGGTCGTGCATCGTCGTCACGCCAAACGCGAGGTCCGCGTGCCGCGCCCAGTTTTGCTGGGGCGTGATGTCCCCCTCCGCCTGTGCGCCGTGGGCGTGCACGTCCACGATGCCCGGCATCAGGGTCTTCCCCCGGCAATCCACCACGCGGGCCCCGTCCGGCACGGGAACGGCCTTCGCCGGCCCCACGGCCACGATCCGGTTCCCCCGCACCAAGACAACGGCGTCCTCAAGGACCTCGTCCCCCTTCATCGTGAGCACCCGTCCGCCCACCAACGCAACCGTCGCATCCGGGACGTCCGCCCGCGCGCGGAACCCGATCTCGACGCGCGTCGCCTTGGGGTCCTCGGGGGACGTCGCGGCGGCATCCGGTGCCTTGGCGGCGGGCGTGTTCGTTCCCGCCGCCTTCGCAACGCGCTCGCGTTGGCGCGCCTCGGCCCTGCGCCGCGACGCCGCCAGCACGGGCTCCACCTCCTGCGTGAACAACCCGGGCCCCAAGGACCAATGCAACGCCCGCGCATCCCCGGACCAAGACAGGTTGGCCCCGGCCTCCGCCGTGACCTTGTGAACCGGGAGCGCGCCGGACTTGGGGCCCACGTCCAGCATCCGTCCCGTCGCCAGGAAGGGCGTCAGGTACACGTGGAACCGCTCCGCCCACGCCAGCCACCGTCCGTCGGGCGAGACCAGCATCTCCGTCGCGTTCGCGCTGCCCGCGTGCACGCGCTCCTCCGTGCCTTCGAGACTGATGCTGATGAGCCGGGCGTTCTCGTTCTCCTTGTCGGGCTCGCTGGTGACGAGGAAGACGCGGTCGCTGGTCGCCCCGAAGTGCGGCCGGGTCCCCTTCCGCGTCACCCGCTTGCCCGGCCCACCCGCCACCGGCACCTGGTACACGCCCGGCTCCGAAGAATGCACCGTCGAGAGCAGGTTCCCGCCGCTGTTGCGCCCATAGACAATCGTTAGGCCATCCGGCGAGAACACCGGGTCGGCGTAGTATCCCGGCCGCGTCGTGACCGCCCGGCCCTCGCCGCCCGACGCCTCCACGACGCGGACCGCCGACAACTCCTCGTCGTCCCAGGACACGTACGCGACCGAGCGCCCGTCGCGCGACCAGGATGGCATGAACTCGAAGTGGCGCGCGTCCGTCGTCAGGCGCCGCGGGGTGCCATCGGGCAGGGCGCGCACGTACAGTCGCCCGAGCGCCGAGTACACGACGGCGTCGCCGCGCGGGGAGACGGCCACGCCGCGAAGCATCCGAACGTCAAACTCCGCCGGGGCCACCTCCACGGGGAACCGCACGGCCGGCATGACCCGTCGCTCGGCCCGCACGCGGAAGGGAATCGCCTTGCTGACGCCCGTATCGGCCTCGACCCGGTGCAACCCACCCCGTGCATAGAACACGAGCGAGCGCGAGTCCGGCATCCACGCCATGGCGGGATACACGCCATGGATCGCCCAGGCCTCCTGCATGTCGCGCTCCAGGCCCGCGTGCACCTTGCGCACCTCGCCGGACGCGACGTCCTGCACGTACAGGCACGTCTGGAAGCGGTCGCGCCGAACGAAGGCCACGCGCTTGCCATCCGGCGATGGCGTCGGCCGCACCGCGCCGCCCGGCCCGGAGATCCAGGTCTCGGTCTCGCCCTTGGTCCGGTCGAGGCGGGACACGACGTAGATTTGGCCGTTGCTGTCCTTGTTGTACTCGAAGTTCCCCCCGGGCGTGGCGTCCCAGGAGTAGTAGAGGTACCGGCCGTCCGGGGAGAACGCAGGCTCGCCCACGTCCTTCTGGTCCGTTGGGCGCGTGGTCATGGGCACGCCATCGGACACGCCCCCGTCCACGCCGGCGACGTCGTACAGCCAAATCTCCCCGGCCCCGAGGGAACGTCGCGAGCTGAAGTGCTTGCGCCCGGCAAGATGTCGGCCGTCGGGCGTCCATGCGGGGGAGTTCACGAGCCGGAACGTCTCCGCGCTCACCTGCCGCAGGCCGGATTCCTGCAACGATTGCCCGTCCCGCGCCGTCGCCCTCACCACCCAGAGGTTGTCGCCGCCGCCACGGTCGCTGGTGAACGCAATCCATGCGCCGTCCGGGCTGAACCTCGGTTGCATGTCCCATGCGAGGCCCGACGTCACCGCCGTCGCGTCTCCGCCCTCGACGGGCACCACGTACAGGTCGCCCAAGAGGTCGAACGCGAGCGTCTTGCCGTCGGGCGACACATCCACGTTCATCCACGTGCCCTCGGTCACGTCGATGGCGACGGCCTTGGAGGTTTCGAGGCGCGGGGGCCTTGCGACGTCCCACGGGGCGTCCGAAGCGGGCGCCTTGGCGGGCGTCGAGCCTGACGCGGATGCCGGAGCAGCGCCCGGGGACGGGCCCGTTGCCTCCGCCGCACCTCGGTGGACCACCAGGCCAGCAAGCACGAACGCCCATCCCATGGCCCGCATTGCTGAAAGTTGCCGAACGAACGTCGCCCGAATCATGCGGCCATCCTGAGGGACCCCGGACAAGCAAGACAAGCAAGGCGGGCCTCGGCTCCGCGTTCCGCCCCCTGCGAGCCCTGGCCCCGTCCGATCCTCGCGCCGCTGAACCCATGGGCGGGCAATCGCCGGTTGCAGGGGTGGGGCGGGTTATTCAGGGTGCGGATGGCTTGAGTTCGACGGCGCTTCGATGGGGCATGCAAGGACCTGACGAGGGCCAACCGACGCGCCTGGGGCGTTGGCTGGCGCTCTCGCTTCTGTTGCATGGCGTGGCATTCGTCTCGTGGCATGGCGTCCGCCAGTGGGCCTTGGCGCGACCCGATGCCGTCCCGCAGTGGGTGCGCGAGGCGGTCTTGCCCAGCCCCCCGAAGCCCGAGGACCCGCTTGCCGTCCGTCCGCCGACGCGGCAGGAAGAGCCGGCGGTCGAGATTCCCCTGCAATTTTTGGAGGTGGACCCGTCCCTCGTGACCGACCAAGAGCCGGCGAAGACGACCTACTACTCCACCGCCAACACCCTCGCGGGAAACCCCAACCCGCCCGTTGCCGACGCCACCCAGCCTCGCATCGAGGGCCGTCGGCCGGACCGCCCCGCGACGATGGACGTCCAGCGACCCTCGCCCGAGATGCCCGTCCCGGCCCAGCCGGTGGCTCCCACGCAGGCGGCCCAGGCCAAGGAGGCCGCGCCGGAGAAGCCCCAGGCGAGGCCCGCCGAGGTCGCCAAGGCGGCGGAGAAGCCCCGCGAGGAACGGCCCAAGTCCGAGGAGGCGAAGGAGGGCGGCCTCAAGCCCGGGGACATGCAGTTGGCCAAGGCGAACCCGAAGGCCGTCGCGCCCACGCCCCAGCCGCAGCGGAAGCCGCAGGCGGAGCAGCGCGCGCAGGCCGCCCAGGAGGAGACCGCGCCGCCGCGGAAGGCCATCAAGCGCCTTGCCCAGGCCCGCGAGCAAAAGGGCGTGGTCGTGACCGAGAAGATGCAGCAGGAGGGCGGCGTGAAGCGGTTTTCGGTGGAGGCCTCCCTCGACGTCCGCTCCTCCCCGTTCGCCAGCTACGACCGCCAGTTGATCTACGCCGTGCAACAGCGCTGGTACGCCTTGCTGGAGGAGCACAAGTACGCGCTGGACCGCTACGGGCGCGTCGTCCTGAAGTTCCAGCTTCGCTCCGACGGCATGGTGGCGGACATGACGCAGGTGTCGTCGGACGTCGGGGACCTTTGGGCGCTCCTGTGCGAGAGCGCGGTGATGTCGCAGGCCCCCTACGCGCCTTGGCCCGAGGCCATGCGACGGCTCGTGGGCAAGGACACGCGGGAGATCACCTTCACGTTTCACTATGACAACTGACGCCCCGTCGCGGGGCGACGCAGGAAGGACCGGGAACGATGGCTGAATGGATCAAGGATGGCGGCGTGTTTGCGTGGGTGTTGGCGGGCATGTCGGTGGTGTCCGTGGCATTCATCCTGGAGCGGGCATGGGTGCTGCGCCGAGCGCGGGTGATGCCCCCGTCGTTGGCCTCCATGCTGGGGTCGGCCGACGCCTCCACGTTGCGCGGCGCCTGCCAGGCGCAGCCATCGGCCCTCGCGCGGCTCGTGACTTCGATCCTCGACCGCGTGGGCGAGCCCAAGGAGGACAACGTGGCCTCCCTCCAGGTGCAGGCGCGGCGCGAGGTCCTCGGCCTGGAACGAGGGCTCGTGGCGCTGGAGATCATCGTGGGCATCGCGCCCTTGCTGGGCCTCGTCGGGACCGTCTATGGCATCATCCCGTTGTTCGGCGACTTCGGGAAGGCCGTGTCGGGCGACAACACGCTCATCGCCAAGGGCATTGGCGTGGCCCTCAACAAGACCTTGCTGGGCCTCATGGTCGCCATCCCGTCCTTGGTTGCATGGAGCTACTTCAACAAGAAGGTCGAGGTCCTCGCCGTCGAGTTGGAAGTGCTGTGTGACGCCGTGTTGCGACGCCACTACGCCCCCGGCAAGGCCGACGCGCGTCCCGACGCATGAGCTTCTATCCCCGCAAGCGCCGGGCGGCGCCGGCGATCATCGTCATCTCGTTGATCGACGTGCTCATCGTGCTGCTGGTCTTTTTGCTCGTGACGACCACGTACCGGAACCAGCCGTCGGTGAAACTCACGCTGCCCGAGGTCGCCGACGCCCCCAAGCCGGGAGCCTCGCAGGGCAAGCCCCCCCTGATCGTCACCATCGCCGCCACCGAGCCCGCCTTCTTCGTGGGCAACCGCGCCGTCACCGAGGACAAGCTCGGCCAGGAGTTGCAGGCCGCCGCCAAGGCCGACCCCGAGGTCCAGGTCGTCCTGAGCGCCGACAAGGCCGCCCCGTGGGAAAAGGTGGCGCGCGCCCTCCAAATGGCCCGGAAGGCGGGTGCGAAAAACATCCGCGCCTTCACGAAGGGCGCGGGCGGGCGATAGGCGGCCCTAGCGCCGTGCGATGTCCCGCGTTGGAGAGCGGAGCTCGGGCTCCTTGCAGCAGGTGCAAAAGGGATCGCGGGGCGGCTCGTTCCGGCCGGGGCCTTCCACGGGCTGGTCCCACGTGCCCGCGCTGGCTAGGAAGGCGGCGGGCCACGCATCAACCACCGGCTCGATGACGATGGACGTACCCTCCCATCGTTCGCGCAGACGAGTGCCACGCGGGAGGCGACATTCGCCCACCAAGCGGACGGCAACGCTCTTGCCCACCTTGAAGACGACGGTCTCGCCGCTCATGGGCGACAGGGTGTCTTGGATGGATATCCATTCAAGGACGGAGGATAGGCCGCCTACAGGGCGCTGGGTCATGGCAGCGTCCAAGGCGACGGCACGCGTCAACGGGTTCGCCGGTCCCTCAGCGCCGGGAACTCCGCCCGCCACCGGGCGGCCTCGCCCAGGTCCACGTCGAGCTGAAGCCAACGCTCGCCCTCGCCAAGGTCCGCGCGCACGACGCCCGTGGGATCCACAACCAGGCTGCGCCCGGCATAGGTGGCATTCGGGTCGGCTCCCGCGCGGTTGACGCCCACGACCCAGGCCTGGTTCTCGATGGCGCGCGCCACCAGCAACGCCCGCCAATGCCGGTCGCGTCGGGCGGGCCAGTTCGCCACCACAACCATGAGATCCGCTCCCCGTGCCGACGCCTCGCGAAAGACCTCCGGGAACCGCAGGTCGTAGCAGATGAACGGCGCGACGTGGCAACCGTCAGCCTCGGCCACGACAACGTCGCTGCCGGTCTGGTAGCTGGAGGGCTCGTTGGTTGGGGAAAACCCGTGGAGCTTGGCGAACGACAGCCATTCGCGGCCCTCGGCGTCGTGCCCCACGAGGCGGTTCATGGGGTTCCCACCGACGACGGACGCAACGCCCCCCAGGACGCGGACGCCGAGTTCCATGGCCCAGGAACGCTGGGCTTCGAGGGCGATGCGGGCGGCGTCACCGCACGTCGCGGCGACGTCCATGCTGAAGCCGGTGGCCCACATCTCGGGCAGGATGACCCAGGAACCGGGCGCGGGGCGCAACGCGCGAAGGGCCTCGCCAACGCGGCGGGCGTTGGTGGCGGCGTTCTCCCATGCGATGTCGATCTGGCCGAGGACGAGTCGCATGGCGGGCGGGTGGGGTATCAGGCCGCCGGGCGGGCAGCCGACGCCGACGAGAGGGCGCCGTGGCCGCGGACCTTCTCGGCCTTCACGCGGGACATCTCGACCTTGATGTAGTGGAGGACGACGGGGGCGAGGATCATGCCGGGGATGCCCATGAGGCGCTCGCCGATGACGAGGCCGAGGAGGGTGAGCCACATGGGGTTGCGGATGCGGTCGCCGATGATCTTGGAGTTGAGGAAGTACTCGAGCTTGTGGATGACCACGAGGAAGACGAGGGCGAGGACGGCCGTGCGCTCGGAGAGAGTCAGGCCGATGCCGATGATGAGGGTGTTGGAAAGAAGGTTGCCGAGGATGGGGAGAAGGCCGAGGACGAAGGTGAGGACGACGACGACGCCGAGGTGCGGGTAGTGGTTCCATGCGAGGAACACGGTGGTGAGGGCCGTGTTGATCGCGGAGATGACGATCTGGGCTCCCATGACGGTGGCGAAGCTCTGATAGAAGGTTGTGAACCGTTCCACGATGGCCTGGCCGGTCGCCGCGTAGAGGTTGCCCTCCTCGGCCCCGGGATGGCTGCCGAGGTCGAGCTTGCGGGTGAGGAAGAGGCTGATGGCGACGACAACGCCGATGATGACGGAGACGGCCTCCACGGCGGCGGCCCGGAGGTACTTGGTGATGCCGGCGATCTGGCTCATCTCGCCGAGCTGTTCCTGGACCTTGCCGATCACCATTTCCTTGAGGCTGCCCATGTCGGTGAAGGGCAGTTGCAGGCCGCGCGCCGTGGCGTAGTCGATGACGCGGGGGATGGATTCACTGGCAATCTTGGGCAGCGCCACCAATGCCTGGCCGGTGAAGAACCAAAGCCCGCTGACCACCCCGGCCATCGCCACCGAGAACAGGACCAAGCCCAGCCAGCGACGGCCGAAGCTGAGCTGGTTCATGGCGAAGAAGGCGAACAGGACGGTGATCAACGGCACCGTCATGTGCATGGCCGCCACCAAGGCCAGGAGGCCCAGGACAAAGCCATAGGAGATGCGCGTCGCGCGGTTCATGCCCTGCAAGACTGCCCGCGTCCCAGCCCGGCCGCCACTATCGCGTGGCCTCCAGCAGGTGCGCCCGCAGGGACGCGATGGGCACGCGCTGCTGGCTGCCGTCGTCGCGGCGGCGCACCGTCACGGTGTCCTTCAACTCCGGCGTCTCCCCCAGCGTGTCGAAGTCCACCGTCACGCAGAAGGGCGTCCCGGCCTCGTCCTGCCGCGCATACCGGCGCCCGATCGCCCCGGCGTCGTCGTAGAACGCCAGCATCGAGCCCCGAAGCGCCCCGAACACCTCGCGCGCCTTCGCCACAAGCTCCGGCTTGTTCTTCAGCAACGGGAACACGCCCACCTTCATGGGCGCGACCGACGGGTGGAAGCGCATCACCACCCGCGTCTCGCTCCGGCCCTTGTCGTCCGTGGTCGTCACCTCCGTGAACGCATTGGCCAGCAGCGCCAAGATGAGCCGGTCCACGCCCGCCGAGGGCTCGATGACGTGCGGGATGTACTGGCCCTTCGCAAGCCCGGCGGCGTCCTCGCGCGCCTCCCGCTCCGCCTCCGCCTCCGGCGCGCCCGCCCGCAGCAGGTACTGGTGCCGGTGCCGGAAGTACGAGTCCGAGAGCCGCTGCTGGACCTCCGGCGCGAGCTTGGCCCACGCGGTCCGAAGCTCCTCGTCGAACACGCCCTGCGGCTTGCCGGAGCTGCGCTCGTGCTGGCTCAGGTCGAAGTCGCCGCGGGCCGCGATGCCCTCCAGCTCCTGCGTGCCAAACGGGAACTTGTACAACAAGTCCACCGTCGCCCGCGCGTAGTGCGCCAGCTCCGCCGGCTTCTGCCAGTACTCCTCCAGCGACGTCCGCGGCAGGCCGATGGACTCGTAGAAGCGGATGCGTTCCTCCACCCAGTACTGGTGCCACATCTGCCAGCCCCAGTCGGCGCGGGGCTCGCCCGGGTGCCCCGGGGCCTCGGGCCTTGCCACCCGCCCGCACAACGCCTCCACGACCTCGTCCGGCTTGATGAAGAACTCCAGCTCCATCTGCTCGAACTCGCGCGAGCGGAACGTGAAATTGCGGGGCGTCACCTCGTTGCGGAACGCCTTGCCCATCTGCGCGATGCCAAACGGGACCTTCTGCCGCGACGTCTCCAGCACGTTCTTGAACTGCGCGAAGATCGCCTGCGCCGTCTCGGGGCGCAGGTAGGCCACGTTGTCCTCGTCCGCCACCGGCCCCACGTAGGTCTTGAACATGAGGTTGAACGGGCGCGGCTCCGTCAGCAGCGACCCGTTGTCCGGGTTGAACCGCTGCGAGTTCTCCACCTTCTCCGGGCGCTCGCCCTGAAGCTCGACCGAGCCAAGGCCGCGCGACTGGTAGAACTGGACGGCCAGCTTGCGCGCGCTCTCCGGGGGCTTGCCCGGCGGCAGCAACACCGCGTAAGGCTCCGCGGAGGCCTTGCCCGAGACCGGGTCCGTCGCGCCCGTGTAGTGGTAGGCCGTGCCGGATTGCGGCTCGATCTGGTCCGCCCGGAACCGCTTCCGCGTGAGCAGGCAGTCCGCCATGGGGTCGCTGAACGTGTCCACGTGCCCCGACGCCTTCCAGATGCGCGGGTGCATGATGATGGTGGCCTCCAGCCCGACGACGTCCTCGCGCAGGCGGGTCATGCGGGTCCACCACAGCTCCTTCACGTTGCGCTTCAGCTCCGCGCCCAAGGGGCCGTAGTCCCAGAAGCCGTTGATGCCCCCGTAGATCTCCGACGACGGGTACACGAACCCGCGCCGCTTGCAGAGGCTCACGATCTTCTCCATCAGCTCGTTGACTTTCGGCTCGCCCATAAATCCCGAGCCTTGCGAGCCCTCCCTTCCACTGTCAACGACGGCGCGGCTTCCCCCCATCGCCGAATGGCCGAGCAACGGTTCACATAGGCGCCCTGGAGCCGACGCCGAACGCCGATGAGCCCAGACGCCGCGAGACGCCATCCTCCCATGGCCCCTGACATCCGCCATCGCCGCGGTTCACAGGCCCCTGCCCTCCCAGAGCCGTGCGTGGCACCCTCGCCGCAGCAGCACAACCTTCCGTCGCCAGAATTGACACGCGACGCTTGGTTCGGTAATGGCCACCTCCGTTAATCGGGAGTCCCCGTGAACATCCTTGGGCAGCAAGTGTTGGTTCTCAACCGCCTATGGCAGGCGGTGAACCTCTGCTCCGTCCGGCGTGCCTTGTCGCTGGTCTTCGAGGGGCACGCCCAAATCGTCGCCGCCGATGGCGCGGGCGAGTTCCGCACCTACGACTTCCAGCAGTGGCGGGACTTCGGGGCGCGCCCGGACGACACGGATGTCATCCGCACCGTCTCGCTGCGCTTCCGCGTCCCGCGCGTCATCCTGCTCCTCTTCTTCGACCGTCTCCCCCGCAAGGAGGTCAAGTTCACCCGCCACAACATCTTTGAGCGCGACCAGAACACCTGCCAGTACTGCGGCAAGGTGCTGGACCGACGCGAGCTGAACCTGGACCACGTGATCCCGCGCGACCGCGGCGGCCCCACGACCTGGGAGAACATCGTGTGTTCCTGCATCCCGTGTAACACCCGGAAGTCCAACCGCACCCCGGCGGAGGCCTCCATGCGCCTCGTGCGCAAGCCCAAGCGCCCCAAGTGGCGCCCCTTCGTCCAGGTCACCTTCGGAGCCCCCATCCATGACTCGTGGAAGCACTTCCTCGACGTCGCCTACTGGAACGTCGAGCTCGGCGAGGACCGGGCCTGACCCTTCGCAACGACACCCCATGGGGCGCGTCAGGCGTGCGCGCGACGAATTCACGCCAGACCGCGCCGTCCTTCACACCGGCGCTTCCGGCGACTCGAACAGGAACTGGAGGTCGTCCATCGACAACGCCTGCGAAAAGCGCTCCTCGCCCAAGATGTCCTGCGCGAGGGCCGACTTGGACCGCTGGAGCTGGCGGATCTTCTCCTCGATGGAGCCTTGGACCACCAGCCGATACGCAAAGACCGTCGCCTTCTGCCCGATGCGGTGCGTGCGGTCGATGGCCTGGTTCTCGACGGCGGGATTCCACCACGGGTCGAAGAGGACGACGTAGGAGGCGGACGTGAGGTTGAGGCCGAAGCCGCCGGCCTTGAGGGAGATCAGGAAGACGGCGGCACCGGGGTGTTGGTTGAACGCATCCACCAAGGGCCCGCGGTCCTCCGTCTCGCCGGTGAGGATGAAGGTGGTGATGTCCTTCTGCCCGAGCGCCTCCTGCAACACGTCCAACATGCCCGTGAACTGGGAGAACACGAGCACCTTGAGGCCCTGCGCCAGGATGGGCTCGACCAGCTCCAGCAGGGCCTCGAGCTTGGCGGACGGTTGCTTCCGGTGCTTCGGATCCACCAGCGCCGCATGGCAACAAATCTGACGCAGCCGCAGCAGCGACGTCAGGAAGTGAAACCGGAACTTGTCGAGGTCCGACTTCGTCTTGATCCCCAGGAGCAGCGCCCGGGCCTTCTTGTACTCGGCCGTGTACAGGGCCTTCTGCACGCCCTCGAGCGAGCACAGCACGTCCTCCTCGATGCGGTCGGGCAAGTCCTGCGCCACCTGCGCCTTCGTGCGGCGCAACAGGAACGGCCGGAGCCGCGCGGCCAAGCGGCGGCGCGCAAAGGGGTCATCCTTGCCGTAGGAACGCTGGAACTGCGCCCGGGGCCCCAACGCGCCCGGCATCGCAAACGCCAGGATGAACCAGAGGTCCAGCAACCGGTTCTCGATCGGCGTGCCCGTCAGCGCCAGCCGATGCAGCGCCACCATCCGTCGCGCGGCCTGCGCCGTCTGCGAGTCCGGGTTCTTGATGTATTGGGCCTCGTCCAGGATGACGGCCAGCCATGTCCGCGCCGCCAGCACCTCCTCGAGCAGCCGAAGCTGCGCGTAGTTCACCACCAACGCGTCGTGGTCCGCCAAGTCCGCCTCGATGGAGGCCGGGTCCACGCCCGACCACGCCGTCACGCGCAGGGCCGGCAGGAACCGCTTCGCCTCCGCCTGCCAGTTCGGGAGCACGGACTTGGGACACACGATCAGGACATGCCGCGCCCGAGGGGCTCCCCCGGCCGCCGCCTCCCCGGCCGCCGTCCCCTCGTCCTGCGAGCGCAACCACGCCAGCCATGTCAGCGTCTGCAACGTCTTGCCCAGCCCCATGTCGTCGGCCAGCACGCCCCCAAAGTTGTTCTGCGACAAGTAGGCCAGGAAATGGAACCCATCGAGCTGGTACGGGCGCAGGGACGCCTGGACGTCGCCCGGCACGGGCGGCGTGACGCGGGCCTGAATCTCGTCCGCGCGCCGTTGGATGTGCGCGGCCTGGGCCTCGGGCAGGACACGCTTGGCGGCGGGGTTGTTGAGCTGGAGGGCGTGCAGGCGGAGCGGCTCGGACGAGATGGAGCCGGTTTCCAGCCCCAGCTCGGCGAGGTGTTGCTGGTCCTCGGGCGACAGGGTCACCCGCACGCGTCGCCAGCCCTTGCCCGGCAGGTTCACGAAGGAACCCTCCGCGTCCAGCAGGAGCTGCAGCTCCTCCGGCGTCAGGTCCGGGTCCCCCGTCGTGATGGTGGCCGACAAGTCGAACCAATCGACCTGCGTCTCCGCGACCTGAAGGTGGAACTGGGCCTCCACCGGGGCCTCCCTGAATTGGGCGAGCTCGGGCGGCAGCTCGACCTGGACCTCGGGCGGGATGGACTGGAGCCACGCATGGAACTCGTCGGGGAAACGCTTGGTGACCCGAAGGGCAAAGTGGCGCGGGTACGGTTCCCACTTGGCCTGCAAGTCTCCGATGGCCTTTTCCAGGATGGCCGCATGGGAGCGCACCGGGATGACGATGGTACCGGGTTCGACGCCGCCCTTGGGAGGGCGCCCCCTCGGCTTGACCCGGACCCATTGGACGTCGTCGAGCTCCTCGACGACACGGCCGTGAATGTCCTGAGCGAAGGCCCCGGCGAGCAGGCGTTGGCCCTTGCCGGTATCCTGGAGATTCAGGCTCAGGACCGGCTTGAGCGGGATGCGGCGAACGCGGGCGGTCAGTTGCTCGGGCAGGGCCACCCCGAGGTGATGCAAGGCCTCGATGGCCGTCGCGTCCTGCAGGACCTCGGCAGGGATATGTTGCAAGTGCGGCAGGCTATCCGGGAGCTGCGGGATGGGATGCACCGAGCTGGCGGTGATGAACCAGATGGGTTTGCCCTCGGCGATGGCGATGGGAACGGGTACCGGCGTGCCATCGGCCAGCCGGGGCTCGAGGTCGAAGTGGGACGGCGACCCATCCGCCGCGAACTCGCTGGGCACGAGCCTCCAGGTCGCGGGCTGCATTGCCGCCCCGGCCGGCGTTCCGTCGGCGCACACGATCGAGGCCCGTGTTTGGGCCTTGGCCAGCAGGAGCGCGACCTTGGAGTCCGTGTCCATGTAGGAATACGTGCGCTCGTAGGACAGCTCCGGCCGCATGGAGTCGTTGAGGATGCGGATGATGCTGAAGATGAGGGGGGTTCCATCGGGCTCCGTCGCAAGGCGCAGGCCTTGGACCTCCGTCAGCAACTCCTTCAGCTCCGTCTTCTTGGGGACCCGCCATGGCTCGGACTCGGCCAGCCGAACCTCCACCGCCGGTGACCCGGCCATGAGTCGCAGGCGCAGGCCCAGCTTCCGGGAGTCGGCGGACCCGGCGTGGTCTGGGATCACGGACCCCGCGCCCGCACCCACGGCGGATTCCAGGGAGCTTTGCCACCGGGACGTCGCGTCGCGCTCCCAGGCCTTGACCCATTCGGGTGGCGGCGGGTTGCTCTTCAGCACCTCGGTCATGAAGCCCGCAGGGCGAAGCCCCATGAGGCCCAGCGTCCGCACCACGCCATGGTAGAAGTCCAGCAGGGTCTCGGGCTGGGAGGGAAACCAGCGTCCGACATTGGCCCGGCTGAGGATGTGGGGAAGGCTGGGAGCCGACGGCTTTGCAGGGTCCCATGCGAGGGCCAACATGCCCTCGAGGCCGAACGTGTGGTTCAACACGTACTTGCGCCGGGCGCTTCGAACCGCCTCGATGTACCGCATCTCGCCCTCGTCGGGCTCACGCCCGAGGGCGGCCTTCACCAACCCCGCGATGTCGTCCCTGGGGTGGTGGGTGGGCTTGGTTGTGGATGCCAGGCCACCCACGGCCTCGGCGGCGGGCCGCCCCAACTCAAGGCCCAGGGCATGGGCCGCCGTCCCCAGGCAGTGCTCGCAGTTGCGCTCCTTCTTGCAGCTGCACACCCCGCCCCACTCCTCGTTGACGACGCGCTCCAACATGACCTCGACGCGTCTCCCCCCGCCGGTGGAGTTCGCCGTGATCACCCCGTCCCGTGGGCTCCACAGCAATGAAAGCGGGAGGTGGGGGATGACGTCGTTCCCAAAGCCCCGCACGTAGGCGATGAGGCCGTTGAGCTCCGCGCGGCTAAACTCGAATCGGGGTGCCATCGGATTCCCGGGTTGTATGCATGGCAAGAGCCGCCCGCGCCCTTCGGGCCAAGTCCGCCGCCTCGGCCGCCGTACCTGCGAGGGCCGTCAGATGCCCCATCTTGCGGCCCGGGCGCGGGTCCGTCTTGCCGTACAAGTGAAGGTGAACATCCGGGAAGCCCAGCGCCGCCTCCCAACGCGGGCTCCCGCCCGCCGCCGCCCAAACGTCCCCCAGCAGGTTTGCCATCGCGGCCGGCGACCGCAGCCGCGTGTCCCCAAGGGGAAGGCCACAAATCGCCCGCACCTGTTGTTCAAACTGGCTGGTGACGCAGGCGTCGAGGGTCACGTGCCCCGAGTTGTGCGTGCGCGGCGCCAGCTCGTTCACCAGCAAGCGGCCGTCCCGCGTCAGGAACAACTCCACCGTCAGCAGGCCCACCACGTCGAGCGACCGCAGGATGCCGTGCGCCAAGTCTCGTGCCGCCGCCTGCACCGCCTCCGGCACGTCGGCCGGCACCGTCGTCACGTCGAGGATGTGCCGCGCATGGGCGTTCTGGAACACGGGGAAGGCCGCGAAGTCGCCCGCCGCCGTGCGTGCCCCGACCACGGACAGCTCCAGCGTGAAGTCCACCATGGACTCGAGGATCGCCGGCGCGCCCTGCAACGCGGCCATCGCCGGGGCCAGGTCCGCCGGCGTCCTCAACACCTGCTGGCCCTTGCCGTCATAGCCAAACGCCGCCGTCTTCAACACCGCCGGGAGCCCCAGCTCCAACACCGCTCGCTCCAGCTCGGACAACGACCCCACCGGGCGGAACGGCGTCACCGGAAACCCATGGTCGCGCAGGAACGTCTTCTCCCGCAGCCGATGCTGCGTCACGTGCAACACTCGCCCGTCGGGCCGGACCCGCGCCACCTCGGCCGCTGCTGCCGACGTCGCCGAGGGCACGTTCTCAAACTCGAACGTCACCACGTCCGTGGCCCGCGCGAAGTCGCGAACACGGTCCAAGTCCTCATAAGGTGCAACGCATTCGACATCGGCCACCTGACCGGCGGGCGAGCCGGGCTCTGGCGTGAAGACATGGACGCCGTAGCCCAGCGAGCGCGCCGCCAGCGCCAACATGCGGCCCAGTTGGCCGCCGCCCAGGATGCCCAGGACGGACCCGGGCGGAATAACTTCGGAGGAGGAAACGCGGTGCGACATGGTGCCGTGGCAAGGGTGGGAAACGGACCGGCTACTTCACGCCGGCAAGGCGTTCCTTCCAGATCCGATGCAACTCGGCCGTGGCCTTCACGTCCCGGAGGCAATACTCCGCAATGTCCCGATGCCGTCCCTCGGCCAAGAGGTCGTTGACGTCCCGGCCTGTGATGCCCTCGGCCTTGGGCGACGGAATCCCAAAGGCGCGGCAATAGAAGTCCAGGTTGAAGCGCCGCGCCGCTCCGTCCTTGCCGGACACGTTGTAGAAGGTGAACTGCTCGGCGAGGTCGCAATGCGGCTCCGTTTGGTACCGATACCCCAGCCAGTCCTTGCGCGAGATCGGGACGTTCAGGAGCGCCGAGCGCAGGTAGAGGAACGGGACGTCAAACCCCCGGCCATTGAAGGTGACGATGGAATCGTACCGCCGCGCCACGTCCCAGAACGCCGTCAGCAGCTCGGACTCGTCCATCTGCGGCGCAAACTCCACGCCCGCCCCCGACCCGCCTCCGCCGCCCCCACCCTCCTCCTCGAAGTCGTCCGACTGAAACAAGACCTGCCCGCGCCCGGTGTCGGCGTTGACCATGGCGATGCACACCACCTGAGCCGTGAACGGCCACAGGTTGAACTGCTGCTGGATCTCCGAACGCTTCAGCGCCTTCGCCACGTCGTCCGGTTGGCGCTCCGCCTCGCGGAACAGGTATTCGAGCCGTGCCTCGTCGAAGTTCTCGAGCGGCAGGGCGGACGTTTCGATGTCGAAGACAAGCCGGGCCATGCAGGCGTCGAACGTAGCGGGTGCCCCCCATGGCGGGAAGCCTTGTTGCCGCACACGGACTTGCGGCAATCCGGGCAACGGAGCGAGAAGCGGCATCCCGCTGTTGTCGGTGTTCCTATGAACTTCGGGGGTGGCCCAACCCCGGGAGCGCGACGTCCACATCCGCACTGCCATGCTCCCGCCTTGCGGGACCCGTCCGCTGCCCGCATCCCGCTCCCCGGTCACCGACAACTTCGGGATGCACGACGGAGCGAGATGGCTGGTTGAAACCTGTTGCACCCGCAGGGCCGGTACGCGTAAGCAGCCGGGGCTTTGAACGAGGCAACCTTCAAGGTCATCGGGGGCGACGGCCGGGAATACATCGCGGAGGGACTCAACGAGCTGCGCTCGTGGGTGGCCGACGGCCGGGTGGGTCGCGAGACGCTCGTGTGGAGCCACGAGGATGCTGCGTGGCGCCGCGCGGCGGATCGTCCCGAGCTGCGCTGGGACCTGCCCGATGCTCCGCCCGTCCTTTCAAACCCGTCCCCGGCCTCCCACAACGGGCCTCCCAGTCCTCCGGCTGTTCCCTCGTCCATCCCGGTTCCCGCGAGTTCCCTGCCCGGCCCGTCGGACGCCGAGCCCGCCGGGTTTGGCGTTCGCCTGGCGGCCGGTGCCATGGACCTGGTTCTCGTCGTCGTGCTGTTCAACGTGGCCTCCCTTCCGTGGGCCGACGAGCTCCGCGGGCTCCAGGAATCCCTGCGGACGGAGTCCCAGAAGGCGATGCCGGACATGGGCCTCCTGCTTCGTGCCAACGGCATGGTGTTCCTGCCCTTGCTGCTCCTGCGCACCGTGTACTCGGCGGCGTTCCATGCGTTGGCCGGGGCCACGCCCGGCAAGCTCGCCTTCCACCTCAAGCTCGTTGCCCTCGACGGAGGCGCGCCCGGGGTCGGCCGCGTGCTGCTCCGCGCGTGCCTGGAGACCGTTACCCTCGCCACCCTCGGCATCGGCTTTGGCATCATGATGCTCGGGGGCGATGGCCGCGCCCTGCACGACCTGCTGGCCGGGACACGCGTCGTGCGCAAGAAACCCTAGCCGGGGCCTAGCGGACCGGGGCCACCGAGCGCCCGACGCAGGCGTCGCCGCAGCATCGGGGCGTTCTTGCCCCGCAGCTCATGCTCCCAGACCCGCACCACCTTCCAGCCCGCACGGCGAAGGGCCGCATTCACCCGGCGGTCCCTCGCCACGTTGCCCCGGAGCTTCCTCCTCCAGAACGCCGCGTTGCCACCAGGCCGTGACCCATGCAACGGGCACGCGTGCCAGAAGCACCCGTCCACAAACAACGCCACCCGTCGTTCCCGGAACACAAAGTCCGGGCGCACCCGCACCGGCGGCTCGCCCTCCCTCGCCTCGCCGCGCACCCGCACGTGCCGCCGCCACCCCGTGATCCCAAGCCCCCGAAGCACGCGAACCATCCCGAGCTCCGTGCCCGCGTTCCCGCGCGACCGGATCCGGGCCATCCGCTCCGACCGCTCCGCCACCGTCAGGAAGTCCGCCATCGTGCGCCCGTCGCCACCGCCCCGTCCCCGGCCAGTCTTGCGGGACGCCCGCGCCGGCGGCAACCCACGCGTGAAACGTCGATGAACAGCGGGAAGCGGGAAGCGAGGAGCGGGGAGCGGGAGGCTGGATGTTCTCGGGCGCGGTTGCGACCGGACGACGCCGTCTTCCCCGATCAGTTCCGGGACGGGTCGTTGCGATGGAGGCCGACGTCGTGGGCGATGTCGTCGAACTCCTCCTGGGAGACCTCGTGAAGCTCCTTGCCGCGCTGGGCGAGCTTCTCGTTGATCTTGATCGCCTTCTCCGTCATCGCGCCATGCGTCTCCGCCGTGCCGCCCACCAACGCGAAGTTCTTCCCCGTCGTCACGCGCTTGTGGCCGTCCGAGTCGAGGCCCACCCCAAGCAACATCGCCTTGCCCCCCTTTGTCGGCTTCTTGGCATTTGCCATAGGCCGAACGCTACCCGGGTCGCCCCTTGCAGCAAGGAGCGACTTCGCCCGCATGTGGGCCGACGTCGCCTTCCCTTCCCATCCCCGGCATCCTCCCCCGTCATGCACGCCATCCATCGCGTTGTCGGGGTCATGTCGGGCACGAGCATCGACGCCATCGATTGCGCGCTGTGCCGCTGCGACCGCGAACGCCTCGCGCTCGAGCGGACGTGGTCGCGGCCCATGCCCCGGCCGATGGCGCGGCGCCTCCATGCCATCGCCCGCGGGGACGCGACCTCATGGGAATGCGGCCAAGCCCACCATGACCTCGGTCGGCTCTACGCGGACGTCGTCGCCGAGGGATTGGGACGCGCGCGGGTGGACGCGGTGGGCCTGCACGGCCAGACGGTGTTTCATAAACCGGGCGGACGGTCCCCGGCGACTTGGCAGCTCGGCGAGCCCGCGTGGCTGGCCCGGCGGCTCGGGGTTCCCGTGGTGTCCAACTTCCGCGCGGCCGACATGGCGGCGGGCGGCCAAGGAGCCCCGTTGGCGACCTTGTTCCATGAGGCCGCGTTCTCGAAGGAAGGCACCTGGACCGCCGTGCAGAACCTGGGCGGCATCGGCAACGTTACGTGGATGGACTGCACCCGGGCGCGGACGCGCCGGCTGTCCTTC
Source organism: Verrucomicrobiota bacterium (assembly GCA_046090125.1). Classification (GTDB taxonomy): domain Bacteria; phylum Verrucomicrobiota; class Verrucomicrobiia; order Limisphaerales; family UBA9464; genus UBA6176. Next base: position 1,255 of record JBJSZF010000073.1, on the reverse strand, counting down.
GACACCGGCCCGGCCAACGTGTTGCTCGACATGGCCGCGCGCCTCGCTAGCAACGGCCGGGAATCGTTCGACCGCGACGGCCGGCGCGCGTCGTTGGGGCGCGTGGACGAACGGCGGCTGGCGACATGGCTTCGGGATCCGTTCCTGCGCCGCAAGCCGCCCAAGAGCACCGGACGCGAGCGCTTCGGGGAGCCGTTCATGGCGCGCATCCTCCGCGACTGGCCCGAGGCTCTGGCGGACGGCGGCCGCGACTTGATGGCGACGTTGGTGGCCTTCACGGCCCGCAGCATTGCCTTGAATTACGAATGGCATCTGCCACCGCCCGCGAAGGGCAGCGCGGCGCGGGTCATCGTGGCCGGCGGCGGGGCCAACAACCCGGCGTTGATGTCGGCCCTCCACGGCGCGCTGGCGGACGTCCTCCCCGGGATCGAGCTGCGGGCCGTCGCCGACCTGGGCTGGCCCACGCAGTCGGTGGAGCCATCCGCCTTCGCATGGCTTGCGGACCGTCACCTGCGCGGCTTGCCGGGCAACGTTCCCAACACCACCGGCGCGCGCCGCGCCTGCGTGCTGGGAACGCTCACGCCGCCGTGACGGCGATGGCGCCGGTGCATCCCGAAGTTGTCGGTGTTCGCAAGAATGTCGTGGCTGGCCCAATGCTGGGAGCGCGGCCGTCCCCGGCCGCCCCTCCGGGCTCCCGCCTCGCGGGACCCGTCGTCTCCCCGCATCCCGCTCCGATGTCACCGACCACATCGGGATGCACGGCGATGTCACCCGCCGCGAGCAGGCTGCTTGGAAAAGGCAGGGGCCTACTGTGGGCGGCGTTCCCTCACGCGGCGCGTCCCGTGCCGCGCCCGGCGTCGTTCAGGCCGCCTTGCGCCGCAGGACCACCTGGCGCACGTCCATGACGGCGGGGCCAGCCTTGCGCCGGACGCGAATCTGGAGCCGGTGCTCGCCCGGGTTGGCAATGTCGATGTCGCCGAGCCGACGTGGCATGAACTTCTGGAAGCCGCCCGTCTCCATGACCACGAACGGCAGGCGCGACCCCGCCAACGCCACCTCCACCTCGCTCCCGCCGCTGCCCGTGCCGCACCCTTGCAGGATCTCGACCTCGTACCGGCCCGGCGCGGACACCTGCACGACCCACTCCACCCAGTCGCCCGCCTCGACCCAGTAGCCGATGGTGTTCTTGTGGGCGGGGGGCTCGTACTGGAGCTTCGAGCCGTGGGTCAGCGCCCGGTGCGCTGGCAACACGAGC
>JBJSZF010000072.1:0-9188 GCA_046090125.1 Verrucomicrobiota bacterium | reverse complement strand
ATCGCCCAGGGTGGGCGTTCCTGCTGAACCTCCCCAAGCCATTCGAGCAAACCGTCACGCGAACCCTCGCGGGCCTCGTCCATGCCCCGGGCCGCCGTCCACAACACGATGGGCCGGTCGTCCGTGTTGGCCTCCACGGGGCCCCGGACCAAGCTCGTCGCCGGGCCCGCCCAGCAACCCCACAACTGCCATCCATCCGTCAGCCCGCTCCGACGCAACGCCTCCCGCAGCGGGCCCGTGCCCACGCGCCCGCCCCAATCGCGGGGCGTCACCCGCCCGGCCCCGTGCACCAATCCCACCACCGGCGTGTCCAGCGTCGTCCAGCGCAGCAACCAGGCCTCCGAACCCGGGAACACCTTCAGCCACGCCGCCGCCACCGACGCCCGCGAACGCGCATCCAACTGGAACCACGGCAGCCACTGGCACGCCACCCCGCCCTCCGCCAACCGTGACCGCATCGCCCGGAAATGCTCCTCGGTGTACAGCCACGCCGCGCCGTCCCGCTCCGGATGGAACAGGTCCGACACGATCACGTCATAAGCGGCCCCGGGTGCGCGGACGAACCGCCGGGCATCCGCCGTCACAACGCGCAACCCCGGTCCCAGCGTGTTTTCCGGCGCGAACTCCCCCAGCACTTGGACCACCTCGGGCACCAGTTCCACGCCGTCCGCCTTCAAGCCCGGATGCGCCCCGGCCGCCGCGAAGCTGATTCCCGTCCCCAGTCCCAGGAACAACGCCGTCTTCGGCCCGGGGTGCAGCAGCAACGGCACGTGCGCATGACGCGCCGCCGCCGCCGCCGTCGCCGTCCCGCCCATCGTCATCCTCCGGTTCACCGCCAGCGTCCGGCTGCGGTCCGGCCATTCCCAAACCTCCACCGTATCCGACATGCCCGACAGGCGTCGCACTCGTCGTGCACCCGGAGGCGGCGAAGACAGGTCCAAGCCCGGAATGCCGCCCACCGCCATCAACGCCGTTGCCAATCCCGCCATCCACCAGCGGCTCCGGGAAAGCCCCCGGTCCCCATCGGTCGATCGGACCCCAAGCACCCAGCCCAGGACTGCCCCCGCCAACATCAATGCAGCCCATGCGCCCCGTTCCCCCAACATCGGAACCGCCACGGTGCCCCACACGCACGGGGCCAACGTGGCCCCAAGCAGGTTCCAACCCACGGCACGCCCCGATGCCATCCCGGACGCCATCGCACGTTCCATCCCCCGGACGAACCACGCGCTGCTGACGGCCGACACCGGCCCGGCCACCGCCGCCACCAAAGCCCATTCCCGCCACCATCCTTGCCAGAACCCGCCTTGCGGCTCGCCCGTCATGACCCAGGCCGAGCCCAGTTCCATCGCCCACGCCGCCCATGCCGTCGCCGCCACCCATCCCAGGGCCAGGCCCATGCCCTGTCCGCGTCCCAGCCAACCCCGGACCCACGGCGTGGCACCCGCCGCCGTGCCCGCCAACCAAACCCCCAGCACCACCGCCTGCGAGTACACCGTCCCTCCCAACACCGGCGCCAACACCCGAATCCCCACCACCTCCAACCCCATCCCCAAGAACCCGCCTAACCCCAGCCACGCCACCCAACGCCTCGCCTGCCCGAGATCCGTTCGATCCGTCCCACGTGCCCCATTCGCCCCATTCGCCGCTTTCCAAGAACCCAAGAGGGCCGCTAGCACATTCCCGGCAGCGGCCGCCACGGTGGCTCCAGCCAGTCCCAAAGCCGGCTGGAGCCACGCCAGAGCCGCCACCACCCCGGCCACGGCCCCCGCCGTGTTCCAGGCATACAAGGCTCCCACATGTCCGGTGGAAGCCTGCGGATCTTTCGCCCGCAACGCCCACGTCCGCTCGAACGCGGCGAAGGTGGCCCCCATGGCGACCGTCCCCGGCAACAAGCCGGCGGCCGTCACCAGGGCTGCAACCGCCGCGAACCGGGCCCAACCGGGCTCCGCCCCCGTCCATCCCGCAGAAGACTCCCCGAGCCACCGCAACCACGGCACGGAAAGAAGGGCCCACGAGGCGATCCCCACCTCCAATCCCGCCAGCCACAACCACGGGCGCGGCGACCGCCGAATGCGACCGGACAACCCCCATGCCCCCGCCGCCATGCCCAGAAAGAACGCGGTGAACACGGCCAAGGTGGCCGGCCATTCATGGCCCATCGTCACCGCCAACCGACGCGTCCAAGCCAGTTGCAACCCCAGCGCCGACGCCCCGGAAAGGAATGCGGCCAACGCAAGCGCCCCATGACGAACCCCACGCCTCATGCCAGCGGCCTCAACCCTTCACCTCCGTGGACCACGCCTCCCCCCAACCCACCGCCTCGTGATGCAGGACGTGCAAGCGCCCGCCCGCCAGATGAACCACCAGGAACCCCTTGGGCGTGCTGTCCACCCCAGGCGTCTTGGGGTCCCGGTCACGTTGTGGCGACGGGCACATGAACACCGGGATGCCCTCCCAGGTGTACCGTGCATACGCGTGCTCATGCCCATGCAGGATCAAGACCACGTTGTAACCCGCCACCACGGCCTTCAGCGCGGCCAGGTCCTCCGGCGTCCACCACTTCTCCAGCCCCCACCCGCGAAGCCCGTAATGCCACATCAACGCCACCGGACGACCGCTTCGCCCCACCCGCTCCCGAAGGTCATCCCGAAGGAAATCCAGGCTCCCAGCCGGGTTGTTCCACGCCGCCGGCCGATCATAAACGGGCCGCGCCACCGTGCCCGGGAACACATTCAGGTTCACCACATGCAGGCGACCCCAGTCCCACGAATGGTGGTAACCGTTGGCGTCGTAGTGGAACCGCTCCGGTCCCCGACGTAGCCGATGCCGTCGCATCACCTCTCGCTGCACCCACGAGAAACCCGTCGCCGACTCCGGCGACAAGTCATGGTTGCCAATGCCCTCGAACGCCCGGAACCGCATCAGGGCCTCGCCGTTCGGATCGAACATGCGTCGATAGGACTCCCAGTGCCGACGGTCGTCCACGACGTCCACGAGGTCGCCCGCCACCAGAACGGCCCTGGGTTCCGGAACCACGCCGCCCGCCGGAAACGGCTTCCCCGGCAAGGCATTCATCGTCCGAAGCATCGCCTCCGTGCCCGCCACGCCCCATTTGTCCAGGTGCACCTGCGGGTCCGCCACGACAAAGAAGGTCACGTCCTCGGCAGGCTCCAGAGCCTGGCCGCCGCCCGCTGCGGCCAGCGCAGGCAAGGATTGGATGAAGCGACGACGACGCACCGCGTCATCGAGCCATGGCCCGGCCCGCCGGCGCAACGGCCGTTCTCAAGCCGCCATCGCCTTCCTTGAAACTTCCGCCCGAAGCCGGGACCCTGCCGCTGCCGTGTCCGACCTTGTAGAAGCCGCCGCGCGTCCCGCCCCTTCGGAGTTGCTCCGGAGGAGCCTCGCTCGCGGTCGCCTCGGCCACGCCTACCTGTTCCAGGGGGATTCCATCGAGGCCCTGGAAACCGTCGCCATCGAGTTCATCCAGGCCTTGTTTTGTACCCGGCCCGTCGCCGGTCCCGACCCCGACGTGGCCCCCGCCGGCTGCGGACAATGCACGGGTTGCCGACGCGTGGAGCACTTCAACCACCCGGACGTCCATTGGGTGCATCCGGAGTCGGCCCTGCGCCAAATCAAGGTGGACTCCATGCGGGAGCTGATGGCCGAGATGGCGCTGCGCCCCTCCGAGGCCGGGCGCAAGGTCGCCGTGGTCGTGGGCGTGGACCGCATGAACGCCAACGCCGCCAACGCCTTCCTCAAGACCCTCGAGGAGCCCCCCGCCAACTCGTTGATCCTCCTTCTTTCCACCGAGCCCGGCCGCGTCCTCGAAACCATCGTGTCCCGCTGCCAACGCCTGAGCATGGGCACCGGCATCCCGCGCATCGACGCCGCCGTCGTCGAATGGGTCGCGTCCGTCGCCCAAGCCTCCGGCAAGGCCTCCGGCAAGTCGTTGCTGCCCCGGTACCGGATCTTGTCCGAGTTCCTCGCCGTCCTCGAAAAGGTCCACGAAGGCATCGAGGAACGCATCGAGGCCGACTCGCCCATCCGCCGCTACCCGGACGCCGAGCCCGCCCAAAAGAAGCAGTGGGAAAAGGAAATGGCGGGCGCGGTGGAGGCGGAGTACCGGCGCGTCCGGGCCGCCTACCTTTCCGGGCTTCACGCCTGGCTCCGGGACGTGTGGGCCACCCGGGCCGGGGCCGGAACCGACTTGTTCCTGCCCGCTTTGAAGACCTCCACCGAGGCCTTGGCGGCCCGGCTTTCGGAGGCGGAGGCGCGGAAAAACCTCGAGGCATGGGAACGAACGCAGGGCTTGCTGCACGGCAACGTGCAGGAATCGCTCGCGCTCGAGGTGGGGTTGCTGCGCCTGAGCCTATGACCGCCCCGTCCAAGGTACCCCCGGTCACCCCGACGCCCGCCGCGCCCGCATGGCCCGCCGCCGTCCTGGGCGCCCTCTTGGGCCTCGCCATCTGGAAACTCGGCAACCCCGTCATCCTCGAGGAACAAATCGGGCGACCCAGCACCCCGGACGAATGGTGGTCGCAACCGTGGCCGCCGGCCACCGGCCGTTGGTGGTTCCTCGCCCTGGCCTTGGCCATGGTCCCCTTGCCCGGCGTTGGGCGACACCTCAGGAATGGGTTGCGGCCCCGATGGTTGTGGTTGTTCCCGTTGGCTTGGCTCGGGTGGCAGGCCGCGAGCGCGTCGGCCACGGTGGATGCCAAGCTGACGGCCGCCACGCTTCCTCACCTCGCCACCGTGGTGGTTGCCTTTGCGTTGGGAGTCACCTGCGCGCGCCTTCGGCCCTTGCCCGTCTTGGTCGGCGTGGGATTGGCCTCCGCCATTTGTTGGATCAAGGCCTTCAATCAACGAACAGTGGAGTTCCCGCGCGACCGCGAGGCCCTCGTGCAAGGCGAGCAATGCGGCTGGACCAACTTCACCCCGTCTCAGGTCGCGGACATGCGGTCCTCCGGGTTCATCGTCCGCACCAACAACGTGGACGTCGCGAACCCGGCCATCCTCGACAAGCGCACCCGGTCGCGGGTTCATGGGACATTGGTGTACCCCAACGCGCTCGCGGGGTTGGTGTTGCTGGTGTTTCCGGTGGTGTTCGGGGCGTTGATGCCCTTGATGGACGGGGCGCGGCCGCTGGTCCGACGGGCCGCCTTGGTCTTGGTCCTCAAGTTGCCAGTGGCCAGCCTGTGGTGGTCCGGGTCGCGTTCGGGATGGTTGCTGGCGCTGGCCAGCGGCGTGGCCGTCGCATGGCTCGTCCCTACGTTCCGGCGCTGGCGGATGCCCCTGACGTTGGCGGTCGTGGTGGGCGGGTTGGGAATCTTCCTCGCACGGAATGCGGGCTACTTCGGCAAGGGCGCGACGTCGGCCTCCGCCCGATTGGATTATTGGAAGGCCGCCGTGCAGGCGACGGCGGAACGGCCGTTGCTGGGCCACGGGCCGGGGACCTTCATGCGGCCCTACGCCCGGCTGAAGGCGCCCGAGTCCGAGATGGCGCGCCTCGTGCACAACGATTACCTGGAGCAGTTCAGCGACTCGGGCATTCCCGGTGGCCTGGCCTACTTGGGATGGGTTGGGGCCGCCCTGTGGCTTGCTTGGACGCGGCATCGGGACGGCCGAGAGCCCTGGAGGACCGGGTTGCTCGTCGGCACGACGGCGTGGCTGGCGCAGGGCGTGTCGGAGTTCGGATTGTACGTGCCCGCCTTGTCGTGGACGGGGTTTGTTTTCCTCGGTTGGCTGGCGGCGGAGACTAGGGAATTGCCATCGACACCCAAGGCGGTGGGTCCCAAGACTCCCCTGGCGACGTCATGAAAATCCTTTTTCTCAACGGACCGAACCTGAACCTGCTGGGGACGCGGGAGCCCGGGATTTACGGGAGCCTGACCTTGGCGGACATCGAGGCGGCCGTGCGGCGGCGAGCCCAAGGGAGGCCCATCGAGGTGGACTTCCGGCAGTCGAACCACGAGGGCGAGTTGGTGACGTGGATCCAGGACGCCCGCGGCACGGCGGACGCCATCGTGCTCAACGCCGCCGCCTACACCCACACGTCCGTGGCGCTTCGGGATGCGATCTCGGCCAGCGGGGTACCAACGATTGAAATTCACCTGTCGAACGTGCATGCACGGGAGGAGTTCCGGCATCGTTCCCGGATCGCGGCGGTGTGTCGGGGGCAGGTCACGGGCTTCGGCTTGGGATCGTACTTACTGGGTCTGGAGGCTGCTGTTATCGTTATTGAAGGCTCGTAAACCCATTTTTTGACCCAAGTTGACGCCGTTTTCACCATGACGCCCCTGAAACGGAACCTTGACGCCCCGGCAACGGCGTCTCTAGCGTGCCCCTCATCGGAGCGGTCTTCCGTCCTGCCTCCCGGCAGGTCCGAAAGCATCGCCCAAGCCGGGAACCCTTCCCGCATCTAACCAAGCGCGCCACCCCGGCGCGAGACAGCAAGGAGCAGCTCTGTGGACCTGAAAGAAATCAAGGCGATCATCGACTTGATGAAGAAGAACTCCCTCTCGGAGTTCGAGCTGGAGCAGAAAGACTTCAAGATCAAGCTCAAGCGCGGCAGCGAGGCTGGCCAGGACGAGGCCGGATACAGCCTTCCCCGAGTGACGGCACTGCCCGTCGCCAGTCTTCCCGTTCCCGTGGCCGCTTCCGCCGCCTCGGCCCCCTCCGCAGCACCCGCCACCCCGGAAACCGAGATCAAGTCGCCCATGATCGGCACCTTTTACCGCTCCCCGTCGCCCGACGCCGCCCCCTACGTGGATGTCGGCGTCGAAGTCGGCCCGGACACCGTGGTGGCCATCATCGAGGCCATGAAGGTCATGAACGAAATCAAGGCCGAGACCCGGGGCGTCATCACCGCCATGCTCGCCGAGAACGCCAAGCCCGTGGAGTTCGGCCAGCCCTTGTTCCGCATCCGGCCCCTCTAGCCCGACACGCCCCACCGCCCCACCCCTCGCCTGCTCACGGCCACCCACCCCACCTCACCCTCCCCACTCCCCATGTTCGAGAAGATCCTCGTCGCCAACCGCGGCGAAATCGCCATGCGCGTCATCCGCGCGTGCCGGGAACTCAACATCAAGACCGTCGCCGTCTATTCCAAGGCCGACGCCAACTCGATGCACGTCCAGGTTGCCGACGAGGCCATCTGCATCGGCGACGGCCCCTCCTCGGACAGCTACCTACGCATCGACCGCATCATCTCGGCTGCGGAGATCGCCGACGTGGACGCCATCCATCCGGGCTACGGATTCCTCTCCGAGAATGCCCACTTCGCCGACGTCTGCGAGTCGTGCAACATCCGCTTCATCGGCCCCCGCTCGGCGGCCATGAACGCCCTGCATGACAAGGCCCTGAGCCGCAACCTCGCCAAGAAGGCCGGCGTTCCCACCCCACCGGGCTCCGAAGGCCTCGTTGAGTCCGAGCAAGAGGCGCAGGCCATCGCCAAGCGCATCGGCTACCCCGTCATGATCAAGGCCGTGGCCGGTGGCGGTGGTCGCGGCATGCGGGTCGCCCACAACGACATCTCGTTGGTGAAGGGTTACCACACCGCCCGCACCGAGGCGGAGAAGGCATTCGGCAACTCTGGCGTGTACATCGAGAAGTTCATCGAGAACCCCCACCACATCGAGTACCAGATCCTCGGCGATAACCGCGGCAACATCATCCACCTCGGCGAGCGCGACTGTTCCATACAACGCCGGAACCAAAAGCTCATCGAGGAAACCCCCTCGCCTCTCCTCGACCGCAAGGACCTCAAGGACCTGCGCAAGAAGATGGGCAAGGCCGCCCTCCGCATCGCCGAGGCCGCCCATTACACCAACGCCGGCACCGTCGAGTTCATCGCCGACGACCAAGGCAACTTTTACTTCCTGGAGGTCAACAAGCGCATCCAGGTCGAGCATCCCATCACCGAGGAGGTCACGGGCGTCGACCTCGTGCGCCAGCAAATCCTCATTGCATCCGGGGAAAAGCTCTCCATTTCCCAGTCCGATGTCGGCGTGCGCGGCCATTCCATCGAGGTCCGCATCAACGCCGAGGATCCCTTCAACGACTTCCGCCCCTCGCCTGGCCGCATCGAGATGTACTACCCGCCCGGGGGCGGCGGCGTCCGCCTCGATTCCCACGCCTACGCGGGCTACACGATCCCACCCTACTACGACTCGATGATTGGCAAGCTCATCACGTGGGGCAAGGATCGCACCGAGGCTATGAACCGCATGAGCCGCGCCCTCTCCGAGTTCATGATCACCGGGGTCAAGACCACCATTCCCTTCGACCTCGCCATCCTCCAGGACCCCGACTTCCGCCGCGGCCAATACACCACGAACTTCGTCGAGCGCTTCCTGGGCGGCGCGCGACGCGAGTTGATCCAGGAAAACGCGTAGGACCCCTCTCGGCCGTCGCACGCCGCCCGCCGGGTCGCCCCGTTCCATTCCCCGATTGCAAACCGCGTGTCCAGGGGACGGGTGCATCCCGAAGTTGTCGGTGTTCCCACGCACGGCGTGGCGGGCGTAACGCTGCGCGCGCGGCCGTCCCTCCCGGTCGCCTCTCCATGCTCCCGCCTTGCGGGAATGGTCTGCTCCACACATCCCGCTCCCACGCCACAGACCACTCCGGGATGCACGGCGGGGGACTAGCTCCACGGGATGCAGGTCGCCTTTGGGACGCGGCAAGGGCACGATGCAACATGTGAGTGCCAACGAGGACGTTGCAGAGACGTTCATGCCGGCCGCTTCGGAACGCCAAGCCATGGACTGGGCCTTGGTGCTGGCGAGCCAAGGGATCGAGGTCGTCGTCGATGGCGCGCCCGGCGGCGGACGCGTCGGCGTGAGGGTTCCAGCGTTGGACGCGGTTCGCGCGCGCGAGGCCCTCGGACGATACGAGGAGGAAAACCGCGGATGGGCGCTCCGTCTCCGGGTGCCGGGCGGCGACGCGCGTCTCCATGGATTGGCGCTGACATGGGTCTTTGCGTTGGTGGTGATCCATGCTGCGAACCGAGGCGTGGCTTCTCCAAGGGCGGTGTTTGACTCGGCCGCCTTCCTGCGGGGCGAAACCTGGCGAGCATGGACGGCCACCTGGTTGCATGCCGATGTCGCCCACCTGGCCTCGAACGTCGCCACCGGGGGCCTCACCCTCGGCCTGGCCATGGGTCGCCACGGGCCGGGCACCGCCTTGTG
>JBJSZF010000071.1:0-2066 GCA_046090125.1 Verrucomicrobiota bacterium | reverse complement strand
GCGCGAGGTTCAGGCTCACCACCCGCGCATTCGGGCCCTTCTTGGTCGAGACCGGGTAGTTGCCGTCGGCGATCAGGATGCGGGAATGATGCCCGGCACGGGCGAGGACTTCGTTGATCTCCGGATGAATCAAGGCGTGCTTCAACATGCCTTCGACCCTACGCCGCGCCGGGACGCGGCGTCACCGCTGTTCCACGAACGACGCAACTCCCCAAGACCTCCGTGCGTCGCATCCCGCGATTCGGCCTCCCTTTCAGGGCTGGCGGGCTCGTTGGGTGGCCCCCAAACCCAGGCCACGCCTTGGGCTCACATAGTGCCGCCCCGCTGGGGCTCGGTGGACGGCCGCCTGCGCACCGCCGCCGCCAGGCAACTCAGCCAAGAATCCTCGCGACGTCCCCGCGAAGGAGGGGATGAATCGGGCCGGGGACGTCGCTTCGCTCAACACCGGCGACACGCCGTCACCTCTGCGGCATGAACAGAGCCCCCTCGCCCGCCGCTTCCCGCTCCCAGCTCCCCGCTCCCCGCTTCCCTACTTCTTGTCCTGCTTGGCCTGCTTCTCCGCCTCGGCCTTGAGCTGGTCCTGCTGGGTGTTCCACTTGTCGATCAGCTCGTTGAACTGCTTGACCGTGGTCTCGTGCTGCTTCGCCAGGTCGTTGAACTTGCCCACGATCTGGTTTCGGTCCTCCACGAGCTTTCCGTAGTCTGCCTTGAGGCGGGTGACGCCCTCGTTTTGCTGGCGGATGGCGTCGTTGGCCTTCTGGAGGCCCTCGACATAGATGTTCAAGACCTTGTTGGTGCGTTCGAGGGCGAGGTTGGCTCCATTGAGGGCCACCTTCAGCTCGTTGCGCTCCTTCTTGACCTCCTCCTCGCGTTGCAACGAGGCGGACCGTTCCTTCTCGATGCGCTGGATGTCATCCTGGAACCGCTTGCCCTGCGCCTCCACCGCCGCCTTCTCGTCGTTCAGCTTCTGGCGCTCCCCTTGCAACACGTCCACGCGTACCCGCAGGCGCGTCTCACGAACCCACTGCACCGCGCAGAGCCCGCACAGGCCCAGCGCCAGCGCGATCAAGATGCCCACGCCCACCGAACCCGACGCGCGCCGCGCCCACGTTCGCCGACCGGATCGCTTCCTCGTGTCCATTCCTTTTCCTTGCCTGTTGGATGCAACCGACGGGCCAATCGTGTTCCCGCCGCCCTTTTTGTCAAAACCCGCCATCCCGCGCCGCGATACGAGCCCTCCGCCACGACTTGGCCTCGGCAGATGCCACCTGGCCTGCGTCAATTCGTCCATCCTGCGCCCGGGGACGCACCCCCTGCCCCATCAGCCCCGCCCGCACTGGGCCTCATGGCGGAGCGCATGGTCCAGCAACACCAACGCGGTCATCGCCTCCACCATGGGGACCGCCCGGGGCAACACGCACGGGTCATGGCGCCCGCGCCCCTTCAGGGTCGTGTTCTGCAACTGCACGTCCACCGTGTCCTGCTCGTGCATCACCGTGGCGACCGGCTTGAAGGCCACCCGGAAATAAATCGTCTCGCCATTCGAGATGCCCCCTTGGATGCCACCGCTCCGGTTGGTCACGGTCCGCACCCGCCCGTCCACGGACCGGAACGCGTCGTTGTGCTGGAGGCCCGTCATCCCCAGTCCGTCAAAGCCCGACCCCACGTCGAACCCCTTGCTGGCGGGCAGGCTGAGCATGGCCTTGGCAAGGTCTGCCTCGAGCCGGTCAAACACGGGATCGCCCCAGCCCACCGGCACGCCACGCGCCACCCCCAAGACGATGCCTCCGACCGAGTCGCCCTCGCTGCGACGTTGCTCCACCAACGCGATCATGCGCGCGGCGGCCTCCGCGTCCGGGCACCGGATGATGTTGGCCTCCGCGTCCCGCGCCTGGACCGTCTCCGGGTCCACCGCGCACGCGATGTCCTGGACGCGCGTCACGCACGCGAGGACTTCGACGCCCCAACGTTCCCGAAGCACCTTGCGCGCGACGGCTCCGGCCGCGACCCGCCCGATCGTCTCCCGCGCGCTCGTGCGGCCCCCGCCGGGCCATGCACGGTGCCCG
>JBJSZF010000070.1:0-1081 GCA_046090125.1 Verrucomicrobiota bacterium | reverse complement strand
GGGGCGTTGGGCGAGCCAAAGTCGAGCGCCACGTGGTTCTGGCCCAGCAAGCCGGTGAAGCGGATGGACGCCGTCGTGTCCGTCCGTACCTGCGCGTCCCGGTCAATCCGGCACGACACCTCCACCTTGTCGCCGGCAATCTGGATGGACGTCACGCGCCCGACCGGCACGCCGGCCAGCTTCACGGGGTCGCCCACCTTCAGGTCCTGGATCGAGGCGAAGCGCGCCCGCACCGTGATCCCCTTCTGGAACCAGTTCAGCCCGCCGCCCATCTCCAGCAACAGGAAGGCGGCGATGGCCACCAGCACGGCAAACATGCCCAGTCGGGTTTCAAGCGAGGTCTTCATGCGTGGTTTGCAGGATGGGGTTCGGGGGAAAAGTCGGCGGCCAGGAAGTCCCTCAGCAACGGCAGCTCCGTCTTGCGCAGGGCGTCGGGCGTGCCCGCCGCCGCAATCTTGCCGTCCACGAGGAACGCGATGCGATGGGCGATCCCGAAGGCCAGGTCGCGGTCGTGCGTCACCACGATGGTCGTGGCCCGCGTGCGGCGGTTGAGGGAGACGATCTCGCGTCCAATCGCCAGCGCGACCAGCGGGTCCAGTTCCGCCGTGGGCTCGTCCACGAGGATGAGCTGCGGGTCCATCGTCAGCGCCCGGGCGATGGCCGCGCGGCGCCTCATGCCGCCGGAGAGCTCGGCCGGCAGCTTGTTGGCCGCATCCGGAGCCAGCCGCACCAGCGCCAGCTTCTCCATCACAATGCGCTGGATCTCGGCCGGCGGAGCCAGCCGGTGCTCCGAAAGGTACAAGCCCACGTTCTGGGCGACCGTCAGCGAGTTCAGCAACCCGCCGCTCTGGAACACCATCGCCAGCCGAAGCCGCGCCCGCAGCTCCTCCGTGGGCGGGGCGCCGTCGATCAACACCTCGCCCGAGTCCAGCGTCTCAAGGCCGATCAGGTGCCGGAGGAAGACGGACTTGCCGGAGCCGCTGGGGCCCATGAGCACCAGCAGCTCGCCCGGCGCCACCTCCAGGTCGATCCCGCGCAGCACCGGCTGGCCGCGAAACGACTTGGTCAGGTTCCGGACGAC
>JBJSZF010000069.1:0-7736 GCA_046090125.1 Verrucomicrobiota bacterium | reverse complement strand
AGGGCACCTACCCGTTGCCCGAGGCCCAGATGGACCGCTTCATGCTCAAGGTCGTGGTGGGCTACCCGTCCGGCGACGAGGAACTGGTCATCCTCGACCGCATGGCCACCACCAAGCCCAGCTTCGCGCTCGACGCCGTGGTGTCGCCCGCCGAGATCGTGGCCTACCAAGGGCTGGTGAACGAGGTCCACGTGGACCCGCTCGTGCGCCGCTACATCGTGGACCTCGTCGTCGCGTCGCGCGAGGCCGCCGCCGGCAATGGCGTGGCCCCCGAGCTCAAGCGCCTCGTGCGCATCGGCGCCAGCCCCCGCGCCACCATCAACCTCGCCCTCGCCTCCCGCGCCGTCGCCCTCCTCAACGGCCGCACCCACGTCACCCCCGACGACATCAAGCACATCGCCCCCGACGTGCTCCGCCACCGCGTGCTCCTCACCTACGAGGCCGAGGCGGAGGAACTCACGACGGAGCACGTCGTCCAAACGCTGCTGTCCAAGGTCCGGGTCCCCTAGCCCATCCCCTCGCAGGCGAACCCAACCCGGCTGAAACCGTGATCCCCGCCGACTGGCTCCGTCGTCTCCGTCATGTCGAGGTCCGCGCCCGCCTCGTGAGCGAGCAGCTCCTCGGCGGCCGGATGTCGTCGGTGTTCAAGGGCCGCGGGATGGACTTCGCGGACGTGCGGGAGTACGTGCCGGGAGACGACGTCCGGCGCATTGACTGGAACGTCACCGCGCGGCTCCGGCGCCCCTTCATCAAGCGCCACGTCGAGGAACGCGAGCTGGTCGTCATGCTCCTCGTCGATGCGTCCGCCAGCGGCCACTTTGGCACCGCCCCGGAGGCCGCCGTGGCAAAGGGCGATGCCGCCGAGACGAAGCGCGAGCTCGCCGCCATCCTCGCCGGAGCCTTGGCCTTCTCCGCCGTGCGCGACGGCGACCGCTGCGGCATGGTCCTCTTCACGGACCGCATCGAGCGCTACGTGCCGCCCCGCAAGACCCGGCCCCACGTCACCCGCCTCCTCCACGAGCTGCTCTTCACCCAGACCAAGGGCCACGGCACCGCCCTCGTGTCCGCCCTCAACTTCCTCAACAACCTCCTCCACCGCCCCGCCCTCGTCTTCGTCCTGTCGGACTTCCGCGACCCCGACGAGGCCGCGTGGACCCGCATCCTCAAGGCCACCAACCAACGGCACGAGGTCGTGGCCCTGCGCCTCGTGGACGCGCGCGAGCTGGCCCTCCCCGACGTCGGCTGGGCGCTCCTCCAGGATGCCGAGACGGGCGAGGTGATCGAGGTGGACACGTCGGACCCCGCCGTGCGCGAGCACTGGGCCCGGGCCGAGGACCAACGCGGCCAATCCCTCGTCGCCACCTTCCGCCAGGGACGCATCCCCGCCCTCGACGTCCGCACGGACCGTCCCTGGGTCCATGCCCTCCAACGATTCCTCGACCACGCCGCGCGGAGGCGCGTCGCATGAACCGCACGAACCTCGTCGAGGACCTCACCTTGCTCCCGTTGCCGCCGTGGTGGTCCAGCCCGTGGGCCATCGCCGCCGCCGTCGCGGCGTTGGTCGCGCTCGGGCTTCTTGGGCGTTGGCTGGCGCGCCGCACGCGCCGGCCCGACGCGCCCCCCGCGCCCACGCCGGAGCCGCCCATCGACCTCTCGGAGTTCACCCGCCGCCTCGCCGCCCTACGGCAACGCCGGCCCCAGCTCTCCGCCTACGACCTCGCCATCGAGGTCTCCGACATCCTCCGCGCCTACCTCGAGGCGCGACATCGGCTCCGCATCCGGTACCAGACCAGCCGCGAGTTCCTGCGCGAGGCGGCCACGCGCCCCGAGCTGGCTCCTGCTCAACGCGACGCACTGGCCGCGTTCCTGGGCTTCTGCGACGGCGTGAAGTTCGGGCAGGAACCCGCCACCGACGCCGAGCTCGAACGGCTTCTGGAAACCGCCGAGGGCGTCATTCGCGAAACCTTGCCCGCGAAGGAGGCGGGCGCCCGATGACGCTTCCCGGCCAAGTGGAGTTCCTGAACCCGTGGGTGTTGCTGGGACTCCTGGTGTTGCCCTGGCTGGCATGGAAGCTCGGCAAGGCCGGCCCCGTGCCCTCCGTGCGCGTGCCGTCCCTCGCCCCGTTGGCCGCCCTGGGCCGGACGCCCCGGCGCCATGCGGGCCGTTGGCGCCTCGTCCCGCTGCTCGCCGCGCTCGGCCTCCTCATCATCGCCCTCGCCCGGCCCCGCGCCCCACGCGGCGACACGCCCGACCCGTCCAAGGGCATCGACATCATGCTCTGCCTCGACTTCAGCCGCTCGATGGCCGAGGAGGACTTCCGGTTGCAAGGCAAGCGCGTGAGCCGCAGGAAGGCGCTGGAAACCGTGACGTCGCAGTTCGTCGAGGGCCGTCCCAACGACCGCATCGGCATCGTGTGCTTCGCGCGGTCGCCCTTCCTCGTGAGCCCGCTGACGCTGGACCACAAGTGGGCCCTCAACGCCCTGCGCGAGACCGACCTCGCCACCGGCACCGGCATCGGCTGGGCGCTCATGGCGTCCGCCAACTTCCTGCGGAAGGACTCGGAGCGCAGCAAGGTCATCATCCTCGTCACCGACGGCGAGAACTCCACCGGGCCGCGCGCGTCGGACGTCGTGCAGGCGGCCGTGCAAGGCGGCATCAAGGTGTACGCCGTGCTCATCGGGCCCGAGGTGGTCACGCCGTCGGCGGCGGCCGGGCACGACCTCAACCGCACCGCGCGGGTGACCGGCGGGCAGTTCTTCCAGGCCACGGACTCGCGCGCCCTGCAGGGGATCTACAACCTCATCGACCAGCTCGAGAAACGGGAGCTCATCCAGAAGCGGTACGTCGCGTGGCGCGAGTTGTACCCGTGGCCGGCCGGGGCCGCCCTGCTGCTCCTGCTGGGTTCCGTGCTCGCGCAGGACGTTCTCCGGAGGCGTCTCCCATGAAGTTTGGCCACCCTTGGTTGATGGTTGCGGCGCCCCTCGTTGCCCTCGGGCTGGGATGGCTCCTCCGCGCAGCGCGGGCCCGGGGCCAAGGTCGGCTCCAAGCGTTCGCCGGCGGCCGTCGGAGCTGGGCGGACCCCGGCCACGTCGCCGTCCGGCGCCGCTGGGACGTCCTGCTGATTTCCGCCGCCGCCGGCTTCCTTCTCCTCGCGTTGTCCCGTCCCCTGCTCTTCCGGCGCGACGAAAAGTCCGAGCTCCAGGGCCTTCCCTACCTCGTCGCCGTGGACGCGTCCCGGTCCATGCTGGCCGCCGACATCCGCCCCACCCGCTGGTTCGCCACCACCAACGCCCTCGACCGCTTCCTCGCCAGCGCCGGCAACGACCGCGCCGGGCTCATCTCCTTCGCCGGCGTCGCCTACCTCAACGCGCCGCTCAGCTTCGACATGAACGCCATCCGCACCACGTTGCGGTACATGGACCCCGAGCTGATGAACGACGGCGGCAGCTCGCTCGCGTCCGCCGTGGAACGTGCCGGGCGCTACTTCGCCTCCAACAACATCCCCCAGCGCGTCCTCATCCTCGTGTCCGACGGCGAGGACCTCGAGGGCAATGTCGTCACGGCCGCCCGCCGCTGGGCACGCGACGGGCTCAAGGTCTGCACCATCGGCGTGGGCACAACCACCGGGGCCAAGGTTCCCATCCAACGCTACGCGCCCCAGGCCGGCGCGGCCCGCAACACGTTCGGGCAGGAGGTCGTCTCCCGGCTCAACGAGTCCAACCTCCAGCGCCTCGCCGCCGCCACCGGTGGCAAGTACTACCGCCTCGGCGAGAACGGCGAGGGCCTTCGCCGCCTCCGCTCCGAGTTCCTCAAGCCCCTCGCCGAGGCCGCCGCCCGCGAGGACATGCAGAACTACACCGAGGCCTTCCAGCTCCCCCTCGCCCTCGCCGCCCTCGCCCTCGTGGCCCAAGTCCTCGTCGGGGCCGACCGCTTCCGCCGGCCCCAGCCCCTGCCGCCCATCGGGGCGCACCTTCCACGTTCCAGCGCCTGAAACCGTCCCCTCGTCGCCGCCCATGAACACGAGCCCGCGCCCCTTCACGCACGACCGCCCGGCCGCCTCGTTCCTTCGCCGTTGCGCCCGCCTCGCGTGGGCCGCGTGCATCGCCACGGCCCTTGCGGACGACGCCACGCCCGCGCCCGCCATCGCCCCCGGCGACATCCCCGCGCTCCAGTCCATGGTGGCCGGTGGCCAGGCCGCCGAAGCCCTCGCGCGGCTCGAGGCGGCGTTGGCCAAGGATCCCGACAACGCACGGCTGCTCTACAACCACGGCGTGGCCGCCTACGCCGCCGGGCGGCTGGAGGATTCGCTCGTGTCCTTCGACCGCGCCGAGTCCGCCGGGAACCGCAAGGTCGCCGCCCTCGCCCGCTTCCAGAAGGGCAACGCCGAGTTCCGCATCGGCGACGCCGCCCGGACGTCGAACCTCGACGAGACCATCTCCCGCTGGAAGCAGTCGCTCGACAACTTCAAGGACGCGCTCAAGGACAACCCCGGCGACGCGCGCGCGCAGGACAACTACCGCTTCGTGCGCCAGCGCTTGTTGGGCTTGTTGCTCTCGGACGCCAAGCGCCACCAAGAAAAGGCCGCGCAGCCCGCCAACTCCCCCGCCCAACGCATCGAGAACCTGCGCAACGCCTTCGACAAGTTCACCGAAGCCAAGCAGATCGACCCCGACAGCAAGGAGGCCGCGCAGGGCGAGCAACAAACCCGGGAGCAGCTCGCGCGCGAGCTCGCCAAGGAGGGCAAGCGCCTCGCCGACCAGCCCCTCTTCCAAAAGTTCAACCCCCGCGAGCCCTCCCTGCCCGACTTCGAGGTCAAGCCGCTGGAGGAGGGCGTGGGCATGCTCGAGGACGCGGACCGCCTCAAGCCCAAGGATACCGCGATCCAGAAGGACCTGCAGGACGCCCGCCAAAAGCTCGCCGACGCCGACGTCCAGAAGGCGCGCCGCTACATGGAGATCGAGGAGCGCACCCCATGGACGCGCGAGAAGCTCGCCATCCTGCGCATGGGGCGCGAGCTCACCGAGAAGGCGCTCGACCAGGTGCCCGGCCACAAGCCCGCCGAGGAGGCGCGCGACGAGATCAACCGGCGGCTGTCGCAGGTCCACGAGGAGGAGGCGGACGCGTTGGCCCAGCAGGCCCCGATGTTCAACCAGGAGCAACAGGCGATGGCGCTCAGCCAGGCCCTCGACCACTACCAGCAGGCCAACGAGCTGCAGCCCAACCAGCCCCAGTTGCCGCCCAAGATGCAGAAGACCCAGGAACAGCTTGTGAACGCGCTGGAGAAGCTGGCCGACAAGCTCATGAAGCAGCCTGGGTTCCAGGAATCCCTCGAGCAGCAGATCGCCCGGCTCGAGGGGGCCGACCAGGCCCTCAATGAGCTCATGGGCCTCCAGCCCAGCCCCGACGCGCAGCAAAAGTCCGAGCAGGTGGGCGAGCAGTTGGATGGCCTGCGGCAAGCCGCCGCCAAGCAAGGCCAGAAGCCCGGGCAAGACGGCCCGCCCATGCCCATGCCCGGTGGACAGCAAGGCTTCATGCCCATGAATACCGGCATGCCCATGGACCAACGCCCGCGCATCAACACCCCCGGGGCCAAGGGCGAGTGGAACTCCCGCGCCATGAACGCCGGGAAGGATTACTGACCCGCCGAGCCCCATTTGGGGATGCATCCCACCCTAGCGTCATCGGACACCCTTCATGAGCGCCAAGCGGGAGGGGTCGTGATGGTCCCAATCCACCCCATGCACCCCCAGCGATTCCCAACGCTCAGGGGTGAACCGGTCGGCGCTCGCATCCCCGCCGGGATGCGTCGCGTCACGTGGGAATTGGCAACCGGCCATGTTGCTGCGCCCGATCAGCAGGTCCACACACGGATGCCTCCGGCATCTACGGTCCCGGCCGCCGCCACGCGAAGTGCCGCGTGCCGAATGACCGCGAAAGGACCCCGCCTGTCGGCGGGACACGTCGCCAACCTGGGGCTGGATTGAAGCCTCGTGCGGTCACGGAAACGCCCGACGCAAGCACTGGACGGCAGGCGGGCCGTACAACAAGGCTTCGTGTGCCTGCATAAAACGTCCTCGTTCCTCGTCCGAACAACCCACGTCCTCACGCCCCGCTCCTGAGAAGGGGTTGTAGACCCCAGCCGGGTGCGACCGATATCTCTCCCGTCGCCCGACCATCCTCAACGCGGGACGTAGAGGTCCCAGCGATGGTCCCACAGGCCCTTGTCGCGGGCGTCCCGAAGACGAGCCACGAGGGCGGCGCGCGCGGCGTCGGACAAGGGTTCGTCCGGATGGCGTCGGGGGCCGTCGGCAAGGAGGTGTCGGCCGGAAAGATAGACGGCAAGGTCCAGGAGGGGATCGGCTTGGTCGGTCCAGACCTCGGTTCGGTGCGGCAGGGAGACGCGCATCAGGATGCCGGACTCGCTCCAGCCCACGAGCCAACGGTCGTCATGCGTGAACGCCACCCGGAACCCGCCCTCGGCCGGCTGCCCGTCGCGCAGCATCCAGGTCGGCCCCAGCGGCAGGCCCGTCCGTGCCGAGTACAACCGGACCGTGTCGGCCTCCGTGGAAACGGCGAGGACGTCGGCGGTCGGGTGGAAGGCGAGGTGATGGATGGGATGCGTGACGCCGCGGATGAGGATGGCGGAGGCGGCGTCGGCCCACGGGTCCCACACGTGGACGTCAGTGCGGGTGGCCACGGCCACGCGGGCGTCGCCCGGGGAACAGGCGAGGGTCCGGATGGGCTGGGGCAAGGCCAGCGTCCGGGGCATCGCTCCCGGGGCACGGCCGTCGTGGAATCGGACGACGCCGTTGGACCCGAGCAGGACGACGGACCGGCCGTCGCCCGACGCGTGCATCTGGACGAACGGGCCGGGGGTGACCAACAGCCTTGGGACGAGGGCGTCCTCGGCATCGACTTGCTGGACCGCCCCGTCGTCCTGCAACGCCCAGAAGCGGTCGGCGCGGCCGGCGACGACGACTTGCCGGGCCTTGGGCAGCGCGAGGGACCGGGACCAGGGGGTCTTCCCTTGGGGGCTGCGGACCCAGCCCACGTGGGCGTCGCCGGCCCATGCGATGCGGCGGCCGTTGGGTGATGCGGCGAGGGCGTGGGCGGGCTCGGGCAGGTCGGCAAGCGTCAGGGGCGCGGTGGCGGCGGGCGTGGGGGACGAGGAGGCATCGAGGGCATGGAGCTGGACCTGCCGACGGGTGGGGTCGAGCCCCAGCACGGCGTTGGGTCCAAAGCCTTCGCCGGGGATGGGCAGCGGCTCGTGGAGCGAGAGGTGGGGGAGGTGCCGGATGACGTGGGCGACCTTGGAAGGCTCCCAAAGGCCGGGCCCATCGGGACGCACGACGAGAAGGGCTCCACCGCGCGGGACGGGGCGCAGGTCGGCGCCGGGCGCGTTGGTGATGGGGAAGTGGGGCAGCCAGGTGGCGCGGTTCCACGTCCAGGCGCGCAGGCTGCCGTCCTCGCATCCCACGAGCACGCGGGTGCGGCCGGGGTCGGTCGCCATCGCGGTGATGGCGCTGGGGTGCTCGACGAGGGTGGACTGGAGCTGGCCGGGGGCGGGATACATCCGGAGCGAGTCGTCGGAGTCGGTGGCGAGGCTGGGGTTGACGAAGGCGACGCGTTGCAGGTCGGGCACATGGCTGCTGGACCACGGCAGCGTCATGCGGGCGTTGTCCGACTCCTTTTCACAGAGGCGGGCTCGCCGGGCGGCGACGTCCAGCAGGTAGAAC
>JBJSZF010000068.1:0-5797 GCA_046090125.1 Verrucomicrobiota bacterium | reverse complement strand
CGACGGGCGTGTTGCCCGTGGGCGAGATGAAGGAAAGCACGCGCACCAGCCCCCCCGAGGCCAGCAACCCCGCCAGCGCGCCGAGGATGGAGAGCACGACGCTCTCGACGATGATCTGCGTGAAGATGGCGACGCCCGTGGCCCCGAGCGCCTTGCAGGTGCCGATCTCCCGGATGCGCTCCGTGATGGACGCCAGCATGATGTTCATGATGCCGATGCCGCCCACGAGCAGGCTGATGCCCGCGATGATCCCGCCGCTCAGCCGCGCACTGGCGATCTGCTTGTTGATGCTCTCCACCTGGTTTTCCTGGGTACGGAAGTTGAAGTCCTCGATGCCCCGGTGGGTGACCAACAGGACATTGCGCGCCTGCTGGATGGCCGCCTCCAACTGGCCCATGTCCTGCACCTTCAAGTCGATGTCCGACAATCGCGGGTCCGGGATGCCGTCGAGGTCGCCGGCAATCCGGAACCGGACCCACGCCGTGTTGAGCGGAACGTAGAGGGTCATGTTCTTGCGCGTGAACGCCCAGCCGCCGCGCCCGCCCCAGCCCTTCTGCCGCTTGGGCCCCGCCTGGGCCGCCGCCGGGCTCGGATTCGCCTTCGCCAGCGCCCGCTCCTTGGCCTCCTGCTCGCCCATGTAGCGCTGGAACATCCCCACGATCGTGAACGGCTGCCCGTTGATCTGGATGCGCTCGCCCACCGGGATCACCTCGCGCCCGGTTTCCTCCGGCGACCCAAACAACGCGTCGCGAATCCCCGTGCCAATCACGCAGACCGCGTTGGCCTTCTCCTCGTCGATGTCGTTGAAGAAGCGGCCGTGCTCCACGGTGTGGAGGTTCATGTCGAGGACGGCGGGCGACACGCCCACGCACTCGGAGGGGTCGCAGGCCTTGTCGCCGCGCGTCACGATGGCCGGCGAGACCTCCATCTCGGGCGACACCAACCGGAGGAGGGGCGCGCTGGCCCGCAGCGCCATCACGTCGTGCATCGTGCGCCCGGGGGCCTGGTCCGCGAGGTGTTCCTGGTGCGCCGGGACCGGCTGCATCTCCAGCAGGACCTTGTCCGCCCCGCCCATCGCCACCATGGACTCGCGCATCCCGTTCTCCATGCCCTTGATCAAGGCCGACATCCCCACCAACGACGCCACGCCCAGGACGATGCCGAACATGGTGAGAATGGAGCGGAAGGCATGCGCCCAGATCTCCTTCAACCCGATGACCAGCGTGTTGACCAGGGCCATGGCGTCAGTCGTACCTCAGGGATTGGATGACGCTGAGGCGCGCGGCCTTGAACGCGGGCACCAACCCGGCCAACACCCCCACCAGCGCGCTGAACGAGAAGGCGAACAACATCGAGCCCGCCGTCACCACCGGCGCGTTGTCCGTGGGCGTCAACGACGCAATCCCCCACACCACGCCCCGGGAGCAGACCAGCCCCAGCAATCCGCCCAGCACCGCCAGCGTCACCGACTCCACCACGATCTGGACGAAGATGTCCGGCCCCGACGCGCCCACCGCCTTGCGGATGCCGATCTCGCGGATGCGCTCCGAGATCGAGGCCAGCATGATGTTCATGATGCCGATCCCGCCCACGAACAACGAGATCGCCGCGATCAACCCGCCGCTCATGCGGGCATTGCGCACGGAGGTCTGGATCTGGTCCGCCCAGTCCTCCTGGGTGCGGAACGAGAAGTCCTCAATGCCCCGATGGTTCACCATGAGCACGTTGCGGACCTGGGTGAGCGCATGGTCCAGCCGCGACACGTCCCGGACGCGCAGCTCCATGCTCGTGAGGCGCGGCTCCGGCGGCGCGTTGGTCTGCACAGAGCGCAGCTTCATCCACATCGAATTGAGGGGCAGGTACACGGTGTTGTTCTTGATCCAGAACGCGAAGTTGCCGCGTCGCCCGCCACCCCATCCCCGGTCGCGCCGGGCCCCCTTCCCCTTGTCGCCCGCCGGGTTCAACGCCCGCTGCCGCGCCGCCTCCGCCTCCTTCTCCAGCCGCGTCTTGCGGTCCGCCTCGCTCTCGTAGTGCTCGAACATCCCCACGATCGTGAAGGGCACCCCCGCGATGTTCATCGTCCGCCCCACGGGATTGACCGGCTCGCCCGTCTCCTCCGGACGCCCGAACAACTCGTCGCGGATCCCCGTCCCGATCACACACACCGCCCTGCCCTGCGCGTCGTCGTCGAGGTTGAACATCCGGCCCTCGGCCACCGTGTGCTCCATCAACTGCGCCTGCACGGGCCACACGCCCGTCGTCATGAAGGTGCGGTAGTAACGACCGTTGGCGGACAAGACCGGCGACGACCCCTCCAGTCGCATCTCGGGCGAGACGACCTCGATCTCGGGGGCGGAGGCCTGCAAGGCGAGGACGTCGTGCAACGTGACGCCGCGTGCGAAGTCCTGGAGGTGCCGTTGCTCGACCGGCACCGGCTGGGCCTCCACCCGCACCTTGCGCAGCCCGCCCACCGCCTCCAGCGCCTCGCGCAGCCCATTCTCCAATCCCTGCGTGATCGCCGACATGGCGACCAGCGACGACACGCCCAGGATGATCCCCAGCATCGTGAGCGCGCTGCGGAACTTGTTCGCGGCGATCTCCTTCAGCCCAACCAGGATGGCATTGAGGAACGTCATGCCGCGCCTGCAGCGGCCCGTGCCAAACCCGCCAGCCGCTCGTCCACCTTCTCCGCGATCTTGCCGTTCCGGATCTCGATCCGCCGGGGCGTGACCGCCGCGATTTCCGGGTTGTGCGTCACCAGGATCACCGTGCGGCCCTGCCGCGACAGGTCCCGGAACAGGTTCAGGATCAACTCGCCCGTGTGCGTGTCGAGGTTCCCGGTGGGCTCGTCCGCGAGGATGATCTTGGGGTCGTTCACCAGGGCGCGCGCGATCGCCACGCGCTGTTGCTGGCCGCCGGAAAGCTGGTTGGGGCGGTTCTTCACCCGGTGCGCGAGGTCCACCTGCCGCAGTGACTCCATCGCACGCTCGCGCCGCTGCCGCCCGCCCATGCCCGCATAGACCATGGGCAGCTCGACGTTCTGCAAGACGTTGAGCTTGGGCAGCAGGTTGAACGACTGGAACACGAACCCAATGGTGCGGTTCCGGACCTTCGCCAACTGGCCGGCCGACGCCCGCGAGATGTCCACGCCATCCAGCCGCACCTCGCCGCGGCTCGGCGAGTCCAGGCAGCCCAGGATGTGCATCAACGTGGACTTGCCGCTGCCAGAAGGCCCGATGATCGAGATGAACTCCCCGTTTTGGAGGTCGAGGCTGACGTCGTCCAACGCGCGGATCTCCTCGCCGCCCGTGTGGTAGATCTTGCTGACGTTGCGAAGCTCCAGGAGCGCCACGGCGTGGAAGGGGTTGAAGGTCCTATCGGGTCGGGGTCGCCGTTGGCTTGGACGCTGCCCCGGTTCCGCCGCCGCCCGAGGCGCCACCGGACGCCGCGCCGCCGCCACCCTTGGCCACGGCCGCGCCCTTCGCACCCTCGGCCCCCGGCTTGGCGGTCTTGCCCTTGTCCTCCAGCGACACCTCGTCGCCAGCCGCCAACCCGCGCGTCACCTCCGCGAAGAAGTAGTCGCTCACCCCAATGTCGATCCGGCGCTTCTCCCACTCGTCGCCGTTGCGCACGTAGGTGTAGCGCTCCACCTGGCGCGTCTCCGGGTTCGTCTCGGTGAAGACGGCGGCCAACGGGGCCGCGACGACGTTCTCGGCGCTCGCGACGGGGATGCTGACGTTGGCCGTCATGCCGGGCCGCACGACCTTCTCGACGTCCTTGAGGAGGATGCGGGCGGCGAAGCCGCGAATGTTGTTCTTGATGGTGGACTGGGGGGCAAGGCGCTCGACGCGGCCCTTGATCCGAAGGCCGGGGATGGCCTCGATGGTGACATTGACCTCCTGACCCACGTTGAGGCGCGTGACATCCGCCTGGTTGATGTGGGCGTTGATCACGAGGTCGCTCAGGTTGGCGATCGTGAGAACCTCGGTTCCCGCGTTGAAGCCGCCGGAGCCGCTCACCGCCTGGCCGACCGAGATGGGCCGGGTCAGCACCGTGCAGTCGAACGGGGCGGTGACACGCGTTCGCCGCAGGCGGTCCACAACGAGGTCCATGGACTTTTGCGCGCGGTCGAGGCCGTTCTTGGCGAGGTCGAACTTGGTGCGGGCGTCCTCGAAGAGCTCCTGGGAGATCAGCCGGTTGGTGAAGAGGTCCTGGGCGCGCTTGTACTCGCGCTCGGCCTGGCCGAGCTCAAGGCGAGTACGTTCCACGGCCTTCAACTGGGCGTCGTGCTCGATCTGCAAGTCGCGGTCGTCCAGCTTGAACAACAGGGCGTCCTTCTTCACCGCGTCGCCCACGTCCACGGGCAACTGCTCGATCTTGCCATTGACCTCGGGACGGACGGACACCTGCTCCGCCGGGCCGATGTCGCCGGCCGCCGTGACGGCGAATCGGATGGAACGCGTCTCGATGACGGAGGAGGACGGGCGTCCGGAGGTGGTGGCGGCCCCGGCGGCCCCGGCGGCCGGGAGGGCGGCGCGGTGGTTCCACAGGTACCAGCCGCCGCCCGCGAGGACGGCGACCACAAGGAATGAGGAGAGGAACTTCATGCCGCTTTGTATTGAGACTGAATCATTGATACGCACACGTGCAATCGACGATTTGCCCTCCGTCATTGTCCGTGTGCCCCGCCCTGCAATAGGCTCACGACGCCAATGCCCGCCTCCGCATTCACTCCCGTCGTCATCGTCGCCGCCGCGCTCGCCAGCCTCCAATGCGCCGGATCCATCGGTCTCGAAGCGCTCAACCAACGCCACGCCGAAGCCCATGGCCACGCCATCCCGGACGCCTTCAAGGATTCGCTCTCGCCCGAAACCCACCGCCGTTCCGTCGAGTACACCCTCGCCAAGGGCCGGCTCTCCATCGTATCCGCCTTGCTGGACCTCGCGGTGTTCCTCGTCGTGATCGCGTCGGGCATTCTCCCGGCCTCGGCCGGATGGTTCGCGTTGGATTCGGCTTCGTCGCCATGGCGGGGCGCGGCGTGGTTGCTGGGCGTGGGCGCCGCCTTGTCCCTGCCCTCCTTGCCGCTCGAATGGTGGGCGCAGTTCCGGCTGGAGGCGCGGTTCGGATTCAACACGACGACGCCCGGAACATGGGTCGCCGACCGCATCAAGGGACTCGCGCTTTCGGCCGCGCTGGGGCTTCCGCTGATCGCCTTGCTGCTGTTTCTGGTGCGAGTCATGGGGTCCTTGTGGTGGCTGTGGGGGTTTGTCGCCATCG
Organism: Verrucomicrobiota bacterium; assembly: GCA_046090125.1. GTDB lineage: Bacteria > Verrucomicrobiota > Verrucomicrobiia > Limisphaerales > UBA9464 > UBA6176. The sequence continues at coordinate 520 of JBJSZF010000068.1, read as the reverse complement.
CTACGTTCCAGGTGCTCGTCCTGTTCCTCGCGCCTGCCTTCATCTTGCCGCTCTTCAACAAGTTCACGCCGCTGCCCGACGGCCCGCTCAAGGATCGCCTGCTCGCGCTGGGTGCGCGCACCGGCTTCCATGCTGCGACCATCCAGGTCATGGACGGGTCACGGCGCTCCCGCCATGCCAACGCCTTCTTCACGGGTTTTGGCCGGTTCCGGAAGATCGCGCTCTTCGACACGCTCGTGGAGCAATTGACCCCGGAGCAAATCGAGTCCGTGCTTGCCCACGAGATTGGCCATCACAAGCGCCGGCACATCCCGCGACGGCTGGCCACGGCGATGCTCATGATGCTGGCAGGGTTTGGCGCCATGGGTTGGCTCGCAACCCAGGCCTGGTTTGCGGGCGGGTTCGGATTCGCCCCCGGGACCGGCATCGCGCCCACGCTTCTGTTGTTCGCCTTGGTCAGCCCGTCGGTCTTGTTCTGGGCCAGCCCCATCAGCAACCACAGCTCCCGCGTCCATGAGTT
>JBJSZF010000067.1:0-2150 GCA_046090125.1 Verrucomicrobiota bacterium | reverse complement strand
ATCTCGGGCCGCCGCACGTTGTGGCGGTGGTAGAAGCTCTTGAGCGTGGCGGGCTTTGCGGCCTGGGCGTCGGTGAGGCGGGGCCATTTCTCCAGGAAGTCCAGCGCCAGCGGGGATGCGAGGTGCTCGCCGACCAGCCCGAGGGCTTGGGGAAAGTAATCGCGCAGCGTGCTCTGGAGCTGGTTGGAGAGCAGCGTGCGGCGGTCCACGGCCTTGCGGCGGGCCTCGACCAGGCGGGCCAGCGTGCGCGTGGCCTCATCGTCGGGTTGAAGCGGGCGCAGGCGGTTGAGGTGGTGTTGCAGGAGGGACAGGAGCACCAACGCGTCGGGGGTGTCGTCCTTGGCGCCGGAAGGCCGGAAGGCAGCGCGGCAGCGGCTGCTGGTGGCGGGATGGATGGGATAGACGGTGATCCACGGACGCTCCATCAGTGCGTAAACCGCCGCGCCTTTGCTGGACTCGATGGCGACGGCGACGGGCCGGCCGCCAAAGCGTTGCTCCAGCTGGTCGAGCCACTGGTGGAGCAGCTCGGCGGAATGCTCGAGGGTGGAGGTCTCGGGGGCCGTGACGCCACCGGCCTGGAGGGCGATGGCATGGGCTGCGTGGCCCCAGTCTAGCCCGACAAGGGCTGCAAAGGGGGCCGATGGGGTTTCAGGCTGGGCAGGGTTCATCGTGTGTCATTTTTTGTTTCTGTTGCTGGCGGACGAGGCGGCAGGATGCAGGTCGTATAGTGCGAGGCATTTTGGGCCGGCATCTGAGGATGCATGGCTGCTGCCCTGAGTCCGGCCGCCGGCGAGGAGTCGGCTTAAGTTCGTTTCGCGAATGGAACGATTGATTCGTCCCGGCGGCCGGACTCAAGGTAGCAGAATGGGTCTGGCGGGCGGAGTTGTTTACGGGCTCGCTGGCCGGGTGTTGGGAAGGCCCGGCCCTCGCCCGTGAACAACTCCGGTTATCCTATACGGAACGATTCAGTTGGGAGGGAAGTGATTGCGAAGCAGATGCTTCCGCAAGCCGAGGAGTGAGCGAGGCGCGGGCCGGTGCGAGGCCCGTAACGAGCGAATGACGAAGGAGTTGCGGGAGCAGATCGAGCAAGCACGACCGATACAACTGAATCGTTCCGGCTGAGCCGGGCGAACGACAAGGGAGTTGCGGAGGCGGCCCAATCCATCACGACCAACCCAACTGACTTGTGCCTGCAAAGAGCGAGGCCCGGGGCCGCCTGGCGGATCACGCCTTCGAGTACACCTCGGCGCCTTGCTGGACGAACTCGCGCGACTTGGCCTCCATGCCCTGCTGGAGGGCTTGGTCGGCGGCGATGCCCTGCTCGGCCGCGTAGCGGCGGACGTCCTCGGTGATCTTCATGGAGCAGAAGTGCGGGCCGCACATGGAGCAGAAGTGGGCGGACTTGGCCCCCTCCTGCGGCAGGGTCTCGTCGTGGAACTCGCGGGCGCGCTCGGGGTCGAGGCCGAGGTTGAACTGGTCCTCCCAACGGAACTCGAAGCGCGCCTTGGACAGCGCGTTGTCGCGGTACTGGGCCCCCGGATGCCCCTTGGCGAGGTCGGCGGCGTGCGCGGCAATCTTATACGTGATGACGCCCTCCTTGACGTCGTCGCGGTTGGGAAGCCCGAGGTGCTCCTTGGGCGTCACGTAGCACAGCATCGCGCAGCCGTACCAACCGATCATGGCGGCCCCGATGCCGCTGGTGACGTGGTCATGGCCCGGGGCGATGTCCGTGGTGAGGGGGCCCAGCGTGTAGAAGGGGGCCTCGCCGCACCATTCGAGCTGGTTGGCCATGTTCTCCTCGATGAGGTGCATGGGCACGTGGCCGGGTCCCTCGTTCATGACCTGGACGCCGCGGTCCCACGCGCGCCGCGTGAGATCGCCCTGGACGCGCAGCTCGCCGAACTGGGCCTCGTCGTTGGCGTCGGCGATGGAGCCGGGGCGCAGGCCGTCGCCGATGGAGAAGCTGACGTCGTAGGCGGCCATGATCTCGCAGATGTCGTCCCAATGCGTGTAGAGGAAATTCTCCTTGTGGTGGGCCAGACACCATTTGGCCATGATCGAGCCGCCGCGGCTGACGATACCCGTCATGCGTTTGGCGGTGAGGGGAATGAAGCGCAGAAGCACGCCGGCATGGATGGTGAAATAATCCA
>JBJSZF010000066.1:0-4431 GCA_046090125.1 Verrucomicrobiota bacterium | reverse complement strand
AGTCCGGAACGGGCGCGGCGGACGGCGTCGGCGACGGCGCGGATGGCGCGTTGCTGGCCAACGACGCGTTCCTGGATGCGTTGCTCGGCATGGACGAGCTTGTCGCGCTCGCCCTCGAGCATGCGGGCGACGGGGATGCCGGTCCACGAGGCCACGACCTTGGCGATGTCGTCGGGGGTGACCTCCTGGGAGAGGAGCCGCTCGGCGGCGGGGATGGCCTTGAGGGCGGCCTCGGCGGCGGCGAGGCGGCGCTGGGCCTCGGGGATGCGTCCGTACTGGAGCTCGGAGGCGCGGGCGAGGTTGCCCTGGCGCTGGGCCTGCTCGAGTTCCTGCCGGAGCTGCTCGATCTGAGCGTTGACCACGCCGGCCGCGTCCAGGGCGGCCTTCTCGTTTTGCCACTGGGCGTTCAGGCGCGTCTGGCGCTCGCGCAGGTTGGCCACCTCGCCCTCGACGCGGCGGAGGCGCTCGACGGACGCGGCGTCCTTTTCCTTCGCGAGGGCAGTGCGCTCGATCTCGAGCTGGAGCAACTGACGGTCGAGCTGGTCAATGGGCGTGGGCTTGGAATCCAGCTCCATCTTGAGGCGCGACGCCGCCTCGTCCACGAGGTCCACGGCCTTGTCCGGCAGGAACCGCTCGGTGATGTAGCGACCGGACAACGTGGCGGCGGCCACGAGGGCGGCGTCCTGGATGCGGACGGCGTGGTGCGTCTCATAGCGTTCCTTGAGGCCGCGGAGGATGGCCACGGTGCCGTCGATGGAGGGCTCGAGGACCTGGACCGGCTGGAAGCGGCGCTCCAGGGCGGGGTCCTTCTCGATGTGCTTGCGGTACTCGTCGAGCGTGGTGGCCCCGATGCAGCGGAGCTCGCCGCGCGCGAGCTGCGGCTTGAGCATGTTGGCCGCGTCCGCCGCCCCCTCCGCCGCGCCCGCGCCCACGATGGTGTGCAGCTCGTCGATGAAGAGGATGACCTGGCCGCCGGAGGACGTGACCTCCTTGAGGAAGGCCTTGAGGCGGTCCTCGAACTCGCCCCGGAACTTGGCCCCGGCGATCATGGAGCCGATGTCGAGGGCGATGACGCGCTTGTTGCGGAGGCTCTCGGGGACGTCGCCATCGACGATGCGCAGCGCGATGCCCTAGACGATGGCGGTCTTGCCGACGCCGGGCTCGCCGATGAGGACGGGGTTGTTCTTGGAACGGCGCGTGAGCACCTGCATGACGCGCCGGATCTCGTCGTCGCGCCCCACCACGGGGTCGATCTTGCCTTGCCGCGCCAGGGCCGTGAGGTCGCGCCCGTACTTCTCCAGCGCCTGGAACTTGTCCTCGGGGTTGGCGTCGGTGACACGGTGGCTGCCGCGCACGGCCACCAGGGACTTGAGGAGGGCGTCGCGCCCCAGGCCATGGCGTCGGGCGAGGTCGCGGATGCGCGGGCCGCCTTGATCCAGGAGGGCAAGGAGGAGGTGCTCGGTGGAGACGTAGTCGTCCTTGAGCTTGCTGGCCTCCTTGGTTGCGGCGTCGAGGACGGCCTGGAGTTCCTGCGTGGCATAGACCTGGCCGCCGCCCTGGACCTTGGCGCGACGGGCGAGCTCCGCCTTGAGCGCGTCCTCCACGGCCGCCCGGCTGGCCCCCACCTTTTGCAGCAACTGAGGCACGACGCCGTCCGCCTGCTGCACGAGGGCCATCAGGAGGTGCTCCGCGTCGAGCTGCTGGTGCGACGCCTCCCGCGCCAACGACTGCGCCGACGCCAACGCCTCCTGGGCCTTCACCGTCCACTTTTCCATGTTCATGCGGACACCCGTCGCATTCGCGATGCCGGGCTGAAACACGGAAATTGGCCGGATTCAACCCGCCGCCGCGCCACGATGGGCCAACGCGGCCCGGGTGCCCCCGACAACCTGCGCCCGTGGTGTCGCATCCACGCGCGGGGCCCTTCGGCGCGTCACCGCGCACCAGGCCTCAAGGCGCGCCCTGCACGAACTCCCGGGCCTCCCGATGGCTGGGCGACAAGCGCAACACCTCGGCATAGCGCATCCGGGCGGCGTTGGTGTCGCCCGCCCGCCGCGCGATGCGCGCCAGGTGCAGGTGCGACAGCGCCGAGTTCGTCGAGAGGGCCAGCGCCTTTCCAAACTGCTCCGTCGCCTGCGCGTCCCGGCCGCCCTCGGCCAGTGCCACGCCCCATTGCACCCGAGCATCAAGAAGGTCGGGACGAAGCCGCGTCGCCGCGTCAAAGGCCGCCTCCGCCTCCGGCAGCCGCTTGAGACGGCCCAGCGCCTGCCCCAACGCCACCTGCACCTCCGCCGTCCGCGGCCGGAGCCGGTCCGCCTCGCGCAACCACGCCTCCGCCTGCGCCGCCGTCTCCTCGCGCGTCGCCAGCAACCGGCCCAGTTGAAGCCGGACCCCGAAGTGGTGCGGCACGATCTCCAGCACCTTCCGCCACGCGTTCGTCGCCCCGGCCACATCCCCAAACGACTCGTGCAACCGCCCGAACTGGTCGTGCAGGACCCAGTCACCCGGCGCCTGCGCCAGGCGCTTGCGGAACGACTCCGCCTGGGGGTTGAACGCGTTCGGCATCACGCCCTTGGCCAATGACGCCAACTCACGTTGCAGGCGCGCGTCGCGCTCCGCCGCGTTCGCCTGGCCCGAGAACGGCGGCCGACGACACCGCGCCCGAACGCCCTCGACGATGCGATGGTCGCCCCAGCTCGTGACAACCAGCCGCCGCGCAACCTCGTCCAACTGCACCCAGTCGGGCTGGGCGCCCTCCCGCAACGCGGACGGCAACGCCTCCATCAAGGCCGTTCCCGTGAGCAACGCCAGCAGGTAGCTGCCCGTGAGCCGGAAGTGCACGTGCTCCCAAAACAACTCGTCCCCGGCAATCCCCGTGGCCGCGTTGCCGCTGAACGTCCGCTCCGCGTCGATCAGCCACACCCCCTCCGCCTCCCGCCCCGCCGCCACCCGGCGGATGATCGCGTTCAGCTCGGAATCAGCGCGGAACCGCAGCGCGTCGAGGTCGCGTGCACGGGCGAAACCGGGAAGGGCGTTCGTGTCGCCCACCGCCAAGGCCAGTCGTGACCGCCGGAACATCAGCTCCGCGTGGTCCCCGTCGATGCGCAGGGCGCGGTCGTAGGCGGCGCGCGCGGCCCGGCCATCGCCCTGCTGCTCGGCCTTTCGCCCCTCGTCGTAGGCCGACGCCCACGTCGCCCGGGCGTCCGACGCCAAGGCGGGGTCGTTGGCGGAGGCAAACGGCGCGTTGTCGCGAAGGTTCACCGCGACGGTGGACACGACCACCCGCGCCCCCGCCGCGCGTCCGGCCGCGATGATGTCCTTGAGGTTGTCCTCGAAGCTCGTGCGGACGACGGCGAGGCGCGGGTCGCCCACAAGGATCTGACGTTCCAGGAACATTTCGAGCCCGCCCCAGGACTTCGGGGCGTCGCCGCGCCGGGCCATGCCGTCGGCGAGGAGTCCCAGGGCCTGCCCCAGGCGCGTGCGTCGCAAGGCCAGCCCCAGCCGCACGAGGCGGCCCGGCGGCTGGGCGTTGCCAAAGACCGTCCCCGGCCCGAACGGGCCCGTCACCTCATTGTTGCCCATGTACACGACCCAGGCGTCGGCCCGGAGCGGGGCAAGGTCCCTGGCGAGGTCGCGGAGGACATGGGAGTTGATGGCCGTGACGGCGGCGTTGATGACCTCGACGCGGCGGTTGGGGAACCGCGCCTGAAGCAGGGCCTCCAGGGCGCGCGGATAACCCACGGCTGGCTCCGGGTCGCCCATGGCCGCCGACTCGCCCAGCACCACGACGCGGATCGAGCCCGCCTCGCGCTCGACGGGCACGGCCAACGGCTGCGGCGACCGACCCATCTCCGGGGACATGAACCGCCACGTGTACCGCGGGTTTTCCGTCCACACGGCCTTCCCGCCTGCCTGGCCGGGAAGGAGGAAGGCCGTGGGCCAGCCCACGCCGCCCACGCGCAACGCCAGCTCGAGCCCGCCCAGCACCACGGCGCAGCCCAGGACCGCCGCCAACATCCGTTGCACGACCCGCCGGCCCACGCCGCCAGCCACGCCAGGCCCCGTCTTCCCATGCGATGCCATGCCGGAATAAAGCACCCACCCCGCCCCGGACGCGAGCCCGGGCGCCGGAAGGGCAACTAAATGCCCTCCGTGCTGAACATTTGGTTCCACCGGGTGCAACGCATGGTTTCACGGGACGTCTCAGCCGGGCGGAGTTGTTTACGGGCTCGCTGGCCGGGTGTTGGGAAGGCCCGGCCCTCGCCCGTGAACAACTCCGGTTATCCTATACGGGCTGGTCGGCGAGCACCTCGCATCCCCGCTGGCGCTGGACTTCCTGGAGAAATGGCCCCGCCTCACCGACGCCCAGGCCGCAAAGCCCGCCACGCTCAAGAGCTTCTACCACCGCCACAACGTGCGGCGGCCCGAGAT
>JBJSZF010000065.1:0-1134 GCA_046090125.1 Verrucomicrobiota bacterium | reverse complement strand
CCCGCTCCCCGCCCCCCGCCCCCCGCTCCCCGCTCCCCGCTCCCCGCCCCCTGCTCCCCGCCCCCTGCTCCCCGCAGAGAATCGCGGGCTCGCCATCGGCGGGCGGGCATGGGTAGCCTTGGCACCATGCTGCGGTGGTCGATCCCGTTGGTCTTTCTGTTGGTCGTTGATGCCCTCCCGTCCCGTGCCGCGTTGCCGCGTGGGCTGCGCAAGCCGGTGGAGCAACTCCGCGCGGTGGGCCGCGAGGGCTCGGGCAACGAGGCAGCCGGGGCCGCGTGGCGCAAGGTGGCGGCCGCGTCGCCCGACGTCCTCCCCGACGTGCTGGGCGCGATGGATGGGGCCAACGACTACGCGTTGAACTGGCTTCGGACGGCGGCGGAGGCCATCGAGCAACGGGCGCGACAGGAGGGACGGCCGTTGCCCGTGGCCAAGCTGGAGACGTTCCTCAAGGACACCCGGCATCATCCGCGCGCGCGCCACCTGGCGTTCCATGTCATCAGCCGGGCCGACTCCGGCGCGTCCGCCCGATTGCTTCCCTTGTTCGTCCAGGATCCTTCCAACGACCTCCGACGCGAGGCCGTGGATCGCCTCGTGGCGTCGGCGACGGCAACCGCCGCGAAGGACAAGGCGGCCGCCGTGCGCGAGTACGAGGCCGCGCTGGGGTTTGCCCGCGAGGCCGACCAGGTGGACGCCATCGCCAAGCGCCTGTCCGACCTGGGCCAGAAGGTGGACCTGCAGGCCGTGTTCGGGTGGGTGACGCGCTGGCACTTGATCGGGCCCTTTGACAACGGCGGCGGCGCCGGGTTCGAGAAGGCGTTTGCGCCGGAGTCGGGTTTCGACGCGGCCGCGCAGGCCGATGGCAAGAAGGGCCGCGTGTCCTGGGTCGAGCACACGACGAAGAGCGAGTACGGGCTGGTGGACTTCAACGGGCCCTTCGGGATGCTCAAGGAGGTGACGGGCTACGCGCACGCCGAGTTCTGGAGCGACGACGCCCGCGACGCCGAGGTCCGGCTGGGGTGCAAGAACGGGTGGAAGGTCTGGGTGAACGGCACGCTCCTGTTCGGGCGGGACGAATACCATCGCAACATGGAGATCGACCAGTACCGCATGCCGGTGCGGCGCAAGAAGGGTCGC
>JBJSZF010000064.1:0-2121 GCA_046090125.1 Verrucomicrobiota bacterium | reverse complement strand
TTTGCCAGCACCTCCTGTCGCGTTCCTGAGCCCATAGATGTGTCCATCCCGGCCATGGTAACAGGACTTCTGGCGCAACGATTGCCCCAGCCTCCTCGTCCTCCCCCCCGCCGGTAACAAACATTCTGGCGCATATCGGAGCGCCAAGGCGCGACAGCATCCTTCAAACCCATGTTTGACCCCGGAAGGACGCTCCCCATACTCCGCGCCAATTTGTCCGGGGCCCGTGGTGGGTCGCCGGGCGAATCTTCCGCCTCATGAGCACGAGCGCCGTTCTTGCGTTGGCCGACGGGACCGTCTTCCGCGGCCTTTCCTTTGGAGCCCGGACCACGGCGGTGGGCGAGGTTTGCTTCAACACGTCGATGACGGGTTACCAGGAGATCCTGACGGACCCGTCGTACCGCGGGCAGATCGTCACGATGACGTACCCGCAGATTGGGAACTACGGCGTGAACCGCCAGGACGTCGAGTCGTGGCGGCCGCACGCGGCGGGCTTTGTCGTGCGGGAGCTGTCGTCGGTGGTGTCCAACTGGCGGGCGGACCAGGACCTGCACTCGTACCTGGCCGAGAACGGCATTCCGGGCATCCAAGGCATCGACACGCGGGCGCTGGTGAAGCTGCTGAGGACGCGGGGTTCGACGCCCGGGACGCTGTCCACGCAGGACGTGTCCGACGCCGACGCGGTGCGGATGGCCCGGGAATGGGGCGGAATGGAAGGGCGTGACTACGTGCGAGAGGTGACGCACCGGGAGGCGTTCGACTGGGACCCGGACGACCGGCAAAGCCCGGCGTTCTCGTTGGTGCAGGGCCAGGCGACGGCGACGGGCTCGCCGCGGGAGGTGCGCCTGCCCATGCCCCCGGCGGACATCCCCATCGTCGCGTATGACTTCGGGGTGAAGTACAACATCCTGCGGCTCCTGCGGCAAAAGGGGTTCCGCGTCCGGGTGGTTCCCGCGCACACCCCGGCGGCGGACGTCCTGGCGCTCCGGCCGGCCGGCGTGTTCCTGTCGAATGGCCCCGGCGACCCGGCGGCCTTGGGGGACATTGTCCGCGAGGTGAAGGTGCTGCTCGATTCCGGCATCCCCATCTTCGGCATTTGCCTGGGCCACCAGATCCTGGGGCAGGCGTTTGGGGGGAAGACGTTCAAGCTCAAGTTCGGCCATCGCGGCGGCAACCAGCCCGTCAAGGACCTCGAGACCGGCCGCGTCGAGATCACCTCGCAGAACCATGGCTTCGCGGTCGATCCCGACAGCCTGCCCTCGGACGTGGCGGTCCACCGCATCAACCTGAACGACCGAACGGTGGAGGGGATGAGGCATCGCACGCGCCCGGTTTTCTGCGTGCAGTACCACCCGGAGGCCGCCCCGGGACCGCACGACAGCACCCCGTTGTTCGACGAGTTCCGTTCCATGATCCTGCGGAACGCCTGAATCGGACATTGACCCCTCAACGTCCCGGCCGCTTTACTTCGCCCACGCACTCTATGGCAAAGTTGGTTGTCCTCACAGCAGACCTCGTTGGACGTTCCGTGGACTTGTCCGGGGACAAGGCCACTGTCGGCCGCGTCGAGGACAACAAGTTCCAGATTCCGGAGCCCTCGGTGAGCAGCCATCACTGCGAGGTGTGGCTCAAGGGCGACGACGTGGTCGTCAAGGACCTGAACTCAACGAACGGCACGTTCCTCAACGACGTCCAGCTTGCTGCGGACAAGGAGGGCGCCCTGAAGCCCGGCCAAATCCTTCGTCTTGGCCAGGTCGAGCTCCGTTACGAGACCGGCAAGAAGCAGACGGAGCAACCCCGCCAGACCGTCCGACTGGGCGAGGGCAACACCATGGTCGTCGCCCAGAAGGGCGGCTTCTCGAAGAAGGACAACAAGGTCAACAAGATCTTCCTCATCGTGGGCGTCGTGCTCGGCGTCGCGATTCTTGGAGCTCTCGCCAAGGTGTTCCTGAACCTCGGCGGGTCGGCGACGCCGTAGGCGACCGTTCGTCCGCGGCCCCGTGCGGCGCCTAGGCGACCCGCCCGGCCATCACGAGTTCCCCCCATGGGGCTTCCCGAGATCCCGGCCTTTTCAGCCTGAAATCGGCAGTCAAAGAGGGTGCCAAAACGAGGAAACGCCCT
>JBJSZF010000063.1:0-3342 GCA_046090125.1 Verrucomicrobiota bacterium | reverse complement strand
CGCGGCGGCTCCTGGCTCGCCCTTGCCAGGGGGTGCCGCTCCGCGTGCCGCTCCGGCTGGCTCCGCGACTCCCGCAGGATCGTCCTGGGTTTTCGCCTGCTCGCAGGTCAAAAGCTTTTAGGTGGGGCGGAGCCCCTGGCGGCGGAGCCGCCCCCCGCGGAGCGGGGCCGCGCCGGAGGCGCGTCGCGATATAGAGAGGAGGGCAGGACATGAAAGTGGCCGTTTTTTGGCTCGGGGCGATCGGGGGGGAGAGCGCGGCGGCGGCATTGACGGCGTTTTTGGCGACGCGGCGGATGTATTCGGTGGAGAAGCAGTTTTGCGCGGGGGGCGCGGGCCAGTCAGCCGGGTGGTCGGTGTGGGTGACGTACGAGGATGGGGCCGAGCCGGCGGCACGCACGGGCGGGGCGGCGCCGAGGTCGCAGCCGGATTACCGGGTGTTGCTGGACCCGGAGACGTTCCGAATTTTTTCGGGGTTGCGGACGTGGCGCAAGGAGGCGGCGGAGGCGGCCGGGACGGAGATTTACGTGGTGGCGTCGAACGAGCAGTTGGCGGAGGTGGCGACCCGGCGTTTGGACACGTTGGAGGGGTTGCGAACGGTGTCGGGTTTGGGTGCGGGGAAGCTGGAGAAGTATGGGGCGTCCTTGATCGCGGCGATGAGGCGATTGGTGCCGGAGGGGGCAGGAGCGAAGACGGTCGGAGGCGGCGTGTTGCCGGTCAGCTCGTTGTTGGACGAAGCGGGTAATCAAAGGGGGCCGGGTGCATGAAGCGGATGGGCGGCGTGATGGAGGCGGTGGCAGACCTGTCCAATCTGCACCGTGCATGGGGGCGGGCGGCGGCGGGGCGGCGGCGGTCGGCCGAGGTTGGGGCGTTTGGCAGGGACGTGACGCGCTCGCTGGCGGGGTTGGTGGAGGAGTTGGGGTCGGGCCGGTGGCGGCCGGGGGGATACCGGAAGTTTGTGGTGTGCGATCCGAAGGTCCGGGTGATTCATGCGGCCCCGTTCCGGGACCGCGTGGTGCACCATGCGGTGATGGGGGTGGCGGGGCCGTGGCTGGAGCGGGGGGCGTCGGACCGGAGCTTCGCATGTCGGGTGGGGAAGGGGAATCGGGCGGCGGTGGCGTGGGCGCTGGAGTGCACAGGTCGTCGGCGATGGTTTTTGAAGCTGGATGTGCGGAAGTATTTCGACTCGGTGGATCATGGCGTTCTGGAGGGGTTGCTGCGGCGACGGTTCAAGGACGGACAATTGATGGATTGGTTCCGGCACGTGGTGGGTTCGTATGAGGTGACGGCGGGGAAGGGGCTGCCGATTGGGACGTTGACGAGCCAGTACCTGGCCAACTTTTACCTGGACGGGCTCGACCGGCGCATCGTGGAGGTGTTGCGGTGCCGGGAGCATGTGCGGTTCATGGATGACGTGGTGTTGTGGGCGGATGACGCGGGGACGTTGGAGGGGTGGCTGGAGGATGTGGCGGGGTGGATGCGGAGGGAGCGGGGCTTGGAGTGGAAGGGGACGCCGCGGCCCTTGCCCTCGGATGGGGGCGTTCCGTTTCTGGGGTATCGGGTGTTGCCCGGGGCGGTCTTGCTGGGGCGGCGTGCGCGTCGGCGGCTGCGGGCGCGCGTGACGGAGCTTCGGGCGTTGCATCGGGCGGGGCGCATTGACACGGCGGCATTGCAACGGCGTGCGTCGTCGTTGTTTTCGTTCACGGACCACGCCGGGTGCTTGCGTTGGCGGCGGCGGATGTTGGGGGAGTTGGGGGAGGGCTATGAGGCCTGAGCCGGAACGATTCCGTTGGATCGGTCGTGCTGGCTCGATCTGCTTCCGCAACTCCTTCGTTGTTCGCTCGTTACGGGCCTCGCACCGGCCCGGGCCTCGCTCACTCCTCGGCTTGCGGAAGCATCTGCTTCGCCATCACGTCCCTCCCAACCGATTCGTTCCGGCTGAGAGGGCAAGGCAGCGGGCGAGGGGCTCGGATCATGGATTTCGGGGACCTAACATGCCTCGCGCGTGGTGCGCGGCGGCTCCTGGAACGATCAAGCCAGGAGGTGCCGCTCCGCGTACCGCAACGACAGGCACCGCGACAACCGCAGGAACAACCTGGGTTTTCGCCTGCTCGCAGCTCGCCCGCCCGGCAGCAGCCCGGCGGCTGACCCGGCCCCCGATATCCCGGCGTCCCACGCCGGGAGACAGCGGGTTCCCGGGGATGGGTTGGGACGCCAGCAGGCGTGTGCCGACAGTCCCCGGGAACTTTGGCCGTTGCTGCGAATCCGGGCGGGGTCGATGGGGTGGTGTCGGTGCGCTCCGCCGTCGGGACGAGGCGGGCATCCGGTTGGGATGCGCGGGGGAGGGGATTGAGTCATGGCTGAGGTGAAAATCGGGGAATCGGCTGGCGTGGAGCCGGGGTTTGGACGGTGGCCGGAGGTGGCTCCTTCCTGGGCGACGGTGTTTGGGGAGGATGACCGGGGGATCTTTGCGCACTGCGAGGTGCGAGGCGTGCCGTTTGCTTGGCGCTGGATTCCGGCGGGACGGTTTCGGATGGGGTCGCCCGACACGGAGCCTGGGCGGTTCGATGACGAGGGCCCGCAGCATGATGTCCATATCACCCGAGGGTTTTGGCTCGGGGAGATCCCCGTGGCGCAGTGCCAGTGGGAGGCGGTGATGGGAAGCGACAGCAAGCCCAGCTTCTTTAAGGGGCGTTGGCATCCGGTGGAGCAAGTGACCTGGGACGAGTGCATGGCGATGGCCAAGGCGTTGTCCGACCTCGTGCCGGGCTTGGACGCGACGTTGCCCACGGAGGCGCAGTGGGAATATGCGTGCCGCGCAGGAACGAACACGGCCCTGTACACGGGTCCGATTACTATCCTTGGCGACAACAAAGCGCCGGAACTGGACCAGATCGCGTGGTATGGCGGCAACAGCGGCCGGGAGTTGGAGGTGGAGAATGCCGTCGACGCCTCGTCGTGGCCGGAGCGCCAATACCCCGACAAGCTGGCTGCGACGCATCGGGTGGGGTTGAAGCCGCCGAATGGATGGGGGTTGCACGACATGATCGGCAACGTGTGGGAGTGGTGTCGGGATGGGAAACGGCCATACACGAAGGAGGCGCAGTGGGATCCGGGGGCTGGGGATGTCGCGCCGTCTGGGGACGATGCCTCGCGCTTGGTGCGCGGCGGCTCCTGGCGCGATCGGGCCTGGAGGTGCCGCTCCGCGTTCCGCTTCGACTGGCTCCGCGACGTCTGCAGGTACGACCTGGGTTTTCGCCTGCTCGCAGGTCTATAAGCTATGGGTCAGGCGGAGCCTGATTGGGGGCGGAGCCCCCTCCGGGCGGCGGAGCCGCGGGCCGCGGA
>JBJSZF010000062.1:0-2449 GCA_046090125.1 Verrucomicrobiota bacterium | reverse complement strand
TGGCCACGTCGGCGGCGGTGAGGGGCTTGTCCGTGTCCCGCTTGGCAAAGACCTGCTGGCGGACGGCGGCCTCAAGCTTCTTGTCAGGGAACACCGAGACCTCCACGGGGGCGTTGGTGGGATCCGCCGCCAGGCCGGTGGAAACAACGGCGGCGAGGACGAGGGCGGACGCGGTCAGGCGGGGGCTCATGCTCATGCTCATGGATGCGCTAGGTTCCCTTGGATGGGGTTTGGGGTGTCAAGATTCAACGCACCCCAAATCCGGATTGACCCGGCCAAGCCCCCCATGATTTCATCCCGACGTCCGAGTTCAGCATGCGGTGTCGGCGTCACGGTGACGGTTTGCAGAGGTCGATTCAGTTCGTGCCCCTCAATCTGAGTTCTGCCAAGGGGCAGATTCCCACGCGGTGTTTGAAGCGGTCGTAGTCGTTATGGAAAATCAGAACCGTCTGTTCGTGGGCAATCTCTCCTACCAGACGATGGAACGGGACATCCAAGATCACTTCGCTGGCGCGGGTGTCGTCCTCAACGTGAACCTCATGCTCGACAAGTTCACGGGCCGCTCCCGCGGCTTCGCCTTCGTCGAGTTCGCCACCCCCGAGGAGGCGCAACGGGCCGTGGAAATGTTCCACGGCAAGGACCTTGGCGGGCGCGAGCTCACCGTGAACATCGCCCGTCCCCGCGAGGAGCGTGCCCCGCGCGAGGGCGGCTTTGGCGGCGGCGGTGGTGGTGGCGGCTTCCGTAGCGGTGGTGGTGGTGGCGGCGGCGGCTTCCGCGGCGGTGGCGGTGGTGGCCGTGACCGCGGCGGTGGTGGCGGTGGCGGCGGCGGCGGATGGCGCGGGGACCGCGACCGCGGCCCTCGTCGCGACCGTTACTAGGATCCCACCACCCTGCCCCGACCAGGGCGGGATGTTTCATGAGTGACGCCGCCGGGCATTGCCCGGCGGCGTTCTTGTTTCCAAGAAGGGTTTCGGCGCACGCTGGCGCATGGCCAGCCTCCATCCCCGCGACTGCCGCGTGACGGGCGTGTCGTTGTGGTTCCTTCCGGTGACGACACGTGTGCCCCTCAAGTTCGGCACGGAGGCGTTGACGTCGGTGACGTGCGCGCGGGTTCGCGTGGCCGTGACGGGGCGGGATGGCCGCGTGGCCCTCGGTTGGGGCGAGACGCCGCTCAGCGTGCAATGGGTGTGGCCGTCGCAGGAGCCCTACAGACCTCGCCACGAGGCGTTGATGCTGTTCACGCGGATGCTTGCCCGCGCATGGGCCGGCTCGATGGACTGGGGGCATCCCGTGGAACTGGGCCATGACTTCGTCCGCGACTGGCTCCCGCGTTTGCTGGAGGACTTCAACGCCAGCGGCCTTGCGGCGGGGGACGGGACCAAGGCCAGGGTCATGCCGTGGTTGGCGGCGCTAGTTTGTTGCTCTGCCTTCGACATCGCGCTGCATGACGCGTACGGGCGGATGCATGGCGTCCCCACCTTCGACACCTATTGCAAGCCGTGGATGACGCGTGGCCTGGGCGACCTGATGGAGGGGGAGCCTGGATTCGCCCCGGCGTTGCTCGGGCGCGACATCGCCGACTTCCTGCGTCCGCAGCGGATGGATGTGCTGCGCGCATGGCATCTCGTGGGCGGCTTGGACCCCGTTCAGGCCTCCGATCTCCGCGGGGACGAGCCGGACGACGGGCATCCGGTCTTGTTGTCGGACTGGATCCGGAGGGACGGACTGAAGTGCCTGAAGGTGAAGCTGCGCGGGACGGATGCCGCGTGGGACCGGGCGCGCTTGGTCGCCGTGGACGCCGTGGCGCGCGAACACGGCGTGGAATGGCTCACGGCCGACTTCAACTGCACCGTGCACGACCCAGCCTACGTGACCGACATCCTCGACTGGCTCCTGTCCGATCATCCCGCGACGTTTGGCCGGTTGCTGTACGTCGAGCAGCCGTTCCCCTACGAGCTGGCCGAGCATCCGATCGACGTCCGGGCGGTCTCGGCGCGCAAGCCCTTGTTCCTGGACGAGAGCGCGCATGACTGGCGCGAGGTTCGCCGGGGACAAGGGCTTGGGTGGGCGGGCGTGGCGTTGAAGACATGCAAGACGCTGACGGGCGCGTTGCTCTCGGCCTGCTGGGCCCGCGCGCATGGCATGACCCTCATGGTCCAGGACCTGACCAACCCCATGCTGGCGCAGGTGACCCACGCGCTCCTCGCCGCGCATGTTCCCACCATCATGGGCGTTGAGACAAACTCCATGCAGTTCTACCCGGACGCCAGCCTTCCCGAGGCACGCGTGCATCCGGGCCTGTACCGGCGGACCGGTGGGTGCCTCCGGCTGGACACGGTGCGCGGCCCGGGGCTGGGGCACCGCATCGAGGAGGCGGGCCGGGTGTTGCCGGAGCCGGTGTTCGAGGGCGGACCGTAGAAACGGCCGTTGGGCCATCTGTAGGCCGCGT
>JBJSZF010000061.1:0-3251 GCA_046090125.1 Verrucomicrobiota bacterium | reverse complement strand
TGCAGAAGTTGGCGCGCGCGGCGACGTCGCCGGCCTTGAGTTCCACGCCCAGCCCGAGGGTCTCGATGACGCCGCGCCCGACCTCGAACTCGATGGGGTCGTAGCCGAAGAGGGCAAGATGGCCGGGGCCGGAGCCCGGCGTGATGCCGGGCGCGACGGGAATCATCCGTCCCTGGGCGCAGCCGCTGCGGACGAGCGCGTCGAGGTTGGGCGTCTTGGCCGCCTCGAGCGGCGTCATGTTTCCCTGCGCGGCCGTGGCAAGGTCCCCGAGGCCGTCGAGGACGATCATCGCCAGCTTGGCCCCCGTCTTGATTGTCAGCTTGGAATAGACTGAATCCAGATTGCTCATATCGCGTGGGCGACCCTGCCGAGGTCGGCCAGCGCGGGCAAGGCCGCGCGCGGCCCGTGCAACGAGTTCAAGGCGTGTCCTGCCGCGCTCGGTAGAGCTGCAGCGCCGGGGCGTTCGTCGTGGAATCCACGAAGAGCAGCGACAACGCGTCCTCGGGGATTTCCAGGAGCGGGCCCGCCGTCCATTCGAGGAGGTTCGTGGAACGATCCAGGCGGAACAACTGCCCGGGCTCGCCGGTGGCGAGGAAGACGCGCTCGGAGGGTTGCTGCTGCCACCGGGCCAGCGCGACGGGATCCGGGAACGGACGGACCACGGCGCGCAGGATGGAGCCGTCGGCACCCATGGCGAGCAAGCGTCCATCGAGGTGCACGACGGACTGGAGGGACTTGGACGTGAGGGTTCCCAGGCGAGACCACGTCACCGCGTCGCGGGAGCCGAGGACGGTTCCCTGGCCACCCACGGCGTACCACGTGTCATCGACGAACACGACGTCATGGAGGTGGTTGGTGACGCCGGAGGCTCTCGGCGTCCAGGTGATGGCGTCGGGCGACGTGAGAAGGGTGCCTCCGTACCCGACCGCGATGAATTGGTTGCCCGCCCAGCGGGCTCGCCAGAGCCACTGGGTGGTGCCGGAGGTGCGTCGGGTCCATGCAAGGCCATCGGGCGAGGAGAGCAGGGTGCCTTGGTCGCCGGAGGCCACCCATGCTCCGGGGCCGGCATCGACGGAGGTGAGGAAGGCGGCGGTGGGCGATGCGACGCGAGACCAGTTGGTGGCGTTGGTGGAGACGAGGAGGACGCCGGCGGAACCGGCGGCGACCATGCGCTGGGGGGTGGCGGCGATCCCTTGGAGGGCGTTGGTGACGGGCTTGGCGGCGTTGTACCAGGCCAGTCCCATGGTATTGACGAGGTTGGTGAGCACGACACGCACTGCGGCACCGGCGGCGTTGGTGAAGACGTTCGTGGACACAATGGGCTCGTAGAGGACCGGGCTGCGCAGGATCGTGCCGCCGGAGCCGACGGCGACGAGTTGGTCGGGCAAGGCGGCGACGCCCAGGATGACCTGGCCCGAGGCATTGGTGGGAAGGAGCGCCGTGGACCAGGTGATGCCCTGGTCGGACTGGAGGATGGTGGGGCCGTCACCGACGGCGACCGCGAAGCGATTGGTCGTGCGCGTGGTGCGCAGGGCGAGGGCATTGTTGGTGAAGACGGCGATGGTGTTGGTGCCGTAGGCGGTGTTGGTGGTGGCGGAAAACAACCAGTTCCGGGGCGGGGAGTCGAGCAGGGACCAGTTGAACCCCGACGTTGGAAGCGGGCGGGTTCCCTGGGCGATGATGCCGGCGCGGCCCGCAAAGATGGCGTTGGTGGCGTTCCAGTACCCGGCGAGGTAGGTGGCCTTGGGGGCCGGCGCGGCCCGGCGGCTGTCCGTCTCGTCGCTCCAGAGGTTCAGGGACACCACGCCGGAGCGCAGCTCGCCGTCGCCGGCGACGAGCAACGCGCCCGCAGGACTGAGCGGATAGTCCGCCCGGTACTCAAGCTGCACGGCATAGAGGTCGTTGGTGGCACCGCTCGAAAGGACCCGCCAGTTGGCGCCCGATCCGGAGGTGTCCACGATCACGGCGCCGCCGTCGCCCACGGCGGCGAACCCGGCTGGCAGAGGGGTCACCCGGTTGAGGGCCGCCGTGGTGCGACTGGTTTGGCGCGTCCAGTTCATGCCATTGGCGCTGGTGGCCACGAGCCCGCCCTCGCCCACGGCACAGAAGACGCCGTTGGTCCGCCAGGTGACGCCCCGAAGCCACGTGGAGCCGATGGCCGCCGACGCGCGCCGCACCCAGTTGGTGGCGTCGCTGGAGGTGTACACGGCCCCATTGTCGCCGACGGCCACGAGCAGGCTGGGGGATGCCGCCACGGACTCGATCCAGTCGGTGGTGCCCAGGCTGACCCGGGTGAACGTGGTGCGGTCCTGGGAGACAAGGAGGGTTCCGGACTGGGCGGCAATGACCAGGAACCGGGCGGTGTTCGTGGCGGTGGTCCCGAAGTAGGTGGCGGAGCGCAACCAGAGCGAGGTGCCCGTGTCGAGGGCATACCACGAGGCGAGGTCGTCGCTCTCGTAGGCCTGGCCATGCTCGGCAACCGCGACGATGGGCTCGCCCGAGCGGACCGCGAGGTCGGTGACGTTGGCGCCGAACGGGAGGGGGTTGGACCAGCGCCAAAGGAGGTTGGTGGAGGCGGCCCGGGCCCACCCGGCCATGAGGCAGGCAATGAACAGCGCCAGGATGGCTTGGCTCGTTGTTTTCATGCGGCGTCAGGAAAGATAGAGCGATTCCCGTGCCGGATGAAGCCTGGGAGGGGCCGCGCGACCGGGCGGGGCTAGCGCGAGCCTTGCAGGCGGGGCGCGGGGAAGTCGGGCTGGTATGCGTGGGATTGGACGAGGATGGAGCGGATGTAGTCGCGGGTGCCGGGGAACGTGATGGCGCGGAGGAAGGCCTCCGAGTTGGTCAGGGCGGGTCCCTTCATCCAACGGAGGACATTGGCGCGCCCGGCGTTGTAGTCGGCGAGTGCGAAGGCGTGGGGGAGATCCGTGGCCGTGTAGCGTCGGGCGACCTTGGCGAGGTAGAAGGATCCGGCGTGCAGGTTGGTGGCGGGGTTGAGGAGGTGTTGCGGTCGAAAGGAGCGGTCGCGGCGGGCGTCGGCCCACTCTTGCGCGGCGTCGCCGGTCACCTGCATGAGCCCGAACTCGCCCTTGGAGCCGAGCGCGGCGGCATTGAAGCGGCTTTCACGCCACACGACGGCCTTGATGAGTTCCGGGGGCAGCCCGTGCTGCAGGGCGGCGGCACGGATCAGCGGGTCGTGCCGATGCGTTCGCCATTGATTCCAACGCCATCGGAGGCCAAGGGCACCCGCG
>JBJSZF010000060.1:0-1580 GCA_046090125.1 Verrucomicrobiota bacterium | reverse complement strand
GACCTGCCCGATCTGGACCTTCATCCGGTACGACGAGGCGGCGCGCAGGGCGGTGGCCTTGTAGTTGTCGGGCGTGGCGCCGGCGTCCATGGGGATGGAGAGGGAGTAGTTGCGGCCGGGGCCCAGGTTGGGGACGACGGCGGTGCGGACGCGGACGCCGGTGCCCGTTTCGAGGAAGACGACGGCGTTGGTGCTGTTGAAGGGGTCGCCCATCTCGGTGCGGACCATGCCGCGGACGACGTGGGGAGGCGCGGGCGGGAAGGCGTGCGCAAGGGAGAACCCAAGGGCCAGCAAGACGACGGCCACCATGGCCGCACGTCGAGGGGATGCTGGCCCTTGGGAAAGGGGTGAGGCAGGACATCCTGCCTGTGCCGAAATGGGGGAAGGATTCATCTTAGGAACGAGGTTGGAGGGACGTTGCAACGAGCGGATAGGGCCTCCCATCAGGGTGGATGGGCTCATGGACAGGAATCCGAGGGCTCAGCCTGCGAGTGAGGTCGTGGTAGGCTCGATTCGGCTGTAGGCCGGGTCCCCTGACCCGGCGAACCGGGCATGCGGCATCGCCGCCGCCGCGTGAGGGCACGCGGCCTACAACGGGGACGACCCCGGTCTGTAGGCCGGGTCCCCCGACCCGGCGTACCACGCGTGTGGCATCGGGGCCGCCGCGTGAGGGCACGCGGCCTACAGACGGGGCAACGGGCGTTTCCAGGTTCATGGGTGGGGGGATCAATTGCCCGAGTAAGAGTACGTGACGAAGTGAAGCCGGATGTCGGAGACCGTCTGGATGAAGCGGTCGATGCCCTCGTTGGGGTTGCTGAGCAAGGTGCGTCCCGGGATGACGAGCTTCCACTTGCTGTTCCATGCGGAGCGGCCCACGAGGCGGTTGTTGGTGAACTGGGAGCGCAGCAGGGAGCCGCTGCTGCCGTAGAGCGCCGGGCTGAACAGCGCCGGGTTGGACACGGGCCGGAAGGACTGATGCTTGCGCACCGTGAACAACGGCTCCGTGAGCGAGTCGGAGGCCAGCCACAGGTTTTTGTTGGAGAAGTCCGACCCGCCGATGTTGAAGGGCATGGGGATGGCCACGTCCTCGACGCTCCAGCTCCGGATGGCGCTCGTGTCGCCGAGGGGCGGGCTGCGCATGGAATCCACGCCGACGGGGATCAGGTAGATTTCGGGCGTGGAGGCGAGGGAGAGGGGATCCAGGAACCAAGACGTTGGATCCACGGGCGACTGGCCGCCGACGCCGCCGTTCATCGCGGGGTTGTTCATGCCGCGATAGCCCACGAAGGCCGCCCCGACGCCAAAGATCTTCGTGGCAAACGCGCTTTGGGCGAACGTGTTGTCGCCGCCCACCAACTCGCGCCCGAAGAGGTTGTAGCCGTCGGCGATGGTGGTGCTGAACTCCAGGAGGATGCCGGGGACAGGCAGCCCGGTGCCCTTGTCAATCTGCATGCAATGACGGCGGACATCGACGTCGTCGAGGAGGTTGCGGACACGCGCATCCTGGAGGACGTCCTTCCAGTGGGAGGCGCCGTCGCTGGGGGGAAGGATGCGCAGCGCCTCGGTGCGCAGCGACGCGG
>JBJSZF010000059.1:0-1626 GCA_046090125.1 Verrucomicrobiota bacterium | reverse complement strand
GCATCCCGGAGGGATGCCAGCCTGTAGCCGGTGGTTGAGCGAAGCGACACCTGGAACCCGGATCCCATTCAGCCATCGACCCCGGACGGGGTCGCAGCCCGGCGCGTGAGATCAGCCCGGGACGACCATGGCAGAGGCCTTTTGTGTCCTTTGCGTTCCTTGTGGCCATCCAACCTCCGGACATCCTGCCCCGATGCCGTGGATTCAACCGCAAAGAACACAAAGACCACAAAAGGGACGGATGCGACCGCTTTCCAACCTCACGCCCTCGCCCCCCAACGGCGTCCCGTGCCGTGCCAAAATCAAAATGCAAACGTTCAAGATCTGACGCCGTTGCATTCCCAATCTGTGGGCCGCGTGCCTCCACGCGGCGCCCGTGAGGCGGTCACCGCCCCCACTCCTGAAGCGGCGTCCGCGTCGGTCCCAGAATGCGAACCCGGTCGGGGGCCACGACCCCGGCGGGAAACAGGACCAGGTTGAATCCGGATGCACCGCACGCCCTGGCCGCGTCGGAAGGAAAACGGATGGCCGCAATGCCCATTTGGCTTGCAACCAGACCAACACGTTGGGCTCGCGTCGGCGCCTTGGCCCGCTGCCACGCGGCGGTCATGTCCCGTGCCTTGAGTCCCGCAGCATCCCTCGTGGCAGGATCGGCCAGGTCGAGCATTCGGGCGACGCGGACCTCCGCGAAGTACGTGCCCAAGGGCTGATGCGCGCCCGTGCCGGTGCCGAGGCGTCGGGCGTACTCCATCCGGGCCGTCGCCTCATTCTCGGAGAGATACACGCATCGAACGCCGCCCGGATTGAACCGGTTGGGCTTCCCTGACGTGAACAGGTAATCCGGTGCGCCGCCGGCCATCAGCGGCAGCAAGGCCACGCAGCGCACCAACACGCCCTCATACGGGATCACCGGCGCGGCATCCAGCCGCCGCCTGATGGATTCCAGCTCCGACATCAGGTGGGCGACCCAGTGAGCAAGTCATCCGCATAGTCGGCGACGGCCTGCCATTCGCCCCGGGCCATCACGTCCAAGGGCGACGCATCACCGAGCAACGCGTGCGGCATGCGCAGCCACTTGCGAAACCCGGCGTCATCCCCCGTGACGAGCCGGACCCGCGCCACCCGCTCGAAATAGCCCAGCGCACCCTGCAGCGAGTCGGCGTCCGGCGTCTTGCTCACCGCCTGCTTCGTGCGGCCCAGCCATCCCGCCAACCGGCTCAAGCTCACCCCATACACCCTCGCGACGCGCGCCGCCGACACATTCCCGTTCGCCTCGCGCAGGTCCGCCGTGGATGCCACCACCGCGTTCAGGCGGTCCAGCGGACTCGTCCGCGCCGGTACCGCGGATGCCATCGTCGGCCTGCGGATCGCCGACCCGCCAGCCACGCCGTGCAAAACCTCCTCCACGCGTGCCAGGAGTCGTTCCATCTGGTCCTTGGCCTCGGTCAACTGGGCCAGCATCCCTGCCAGCTCGTTCGTCCTCTCGGCCTTCGGGAGATTTCTTGCGCTTCCCATGGGAAAACCCTGCCCGGGCGTCAACCCATCGTCAACCCAACGCCTACCCCCATCCCCTTCCCCGAATCCCGGCCGCGTCCCCTCACGCGGCGCATCCCATCGCCGGAGACG
>JBJSZF010000058.1:0-9156 GCA_046090125.1 Verrucomicrobiota bacterium | reverse complement strand
CAGCGCGGCCTCTCCGTCCACTTCATGCTCGACGTGGACGGCACGATCTACCAGACGCTGGACCTGAAGGAGCGCGCGTGGCACGCGACGACCTCGAACAGCCGGGGCGTCGGCATCGAGATCGCGCAGGCCGGGGCGCATCCCGTCGCCAACCGCAACGTCCTCGACTCGTGGTACGCCCGGGACGAGAAGGGCGTGCGTCTCATCTTCCCAGAATGGATTGGCGACCCCGGCATCGCCACGCCCGGGTTCGTGGGCCGTCCTGCTCGGCCCGAGCCGGTCATCGGCAAGATCCAGGGCAACGAGCTGATCCAATACGATTTCACGCCGGAGCAATACGAGGCGCTGGCCAAGCTCACGGCGACGCTCCACGCGGTGCTGCCCCGCATCCGCCTCGACGCGCCGCGGGGTTCCGACGGCGCGGTCCTTCCCCATGCGCTGCCGGCCGCGACGCTCGAAGGGCATTCCGGGCTGCTCGGCCACTATCATGTCCAACCCAACAAGGTGGACCCCGGCCCCGCGTTTGACTGGGAACACGTGCTGGGCAAGGCCCGCAAGCTCGCCGCCCCCGGGCGTTGAGCGCCCCCCAATCTCCCGCACGCCATTCGCGATTCGCCATTCGCCACCGTCGTCCCTTTCCCGATAGCCTTCGGGTCGTGGGCAGCGTGACGCGGGCATCCAGGACATGGGCGGGATGGTTGGGCATCGTCTTGTGGACGGTCGCCGTCCGGGGCGATGGCACGAGGATGGAGTCCCGGAGGGACCGCGAGGCCGAGTCCATCGTGGTCATCGTGACGCCGCATCCCGAGGAGATCCGGACGGAGTTTGCCGCCGCCTTTGACGACTGGCATCGCGCGCGGTATGGGGCGGGGACACGGCTGGAATGGCGGGACGTCGGCGGATCGGGCGAGGCGCAACGGTTCGTGATGTCGGAGTACGCGGCGAAGCCGGGCGGCATCGGGATCGACGTGTTCTTCGGGGGCGGGCCGGAGCCCTTCCTGGCCTTGGCAGAAAAGGGGCTTCTGGAGCGCCACGTGCTCTCGCCGGAGGCTGCGGGGGGCCTGGGGCGCGAGGTGAACGGGCTGGAGATCCACGACGGCGAGGGCCGTTGGCATGGCGCGTGTCTTTCGAGCTTTGGGATCCTGCGCAACGCGCGGGTGGAGGCTTGGGCGGGACTGCCGGCGGCACGACGGTGGGAAGACCTGGCCAACCCGCGCCTGCTGGGCTGGGTGGGAGCCGGGGACCCGCGGCTCAGCGGCACGATGAACAACATGTACGAAGCCTACCTCCAGGCCTTCGGATGGGAGCGCGGATGGAGCCTCCTCGCCCGCGTTGCGGGCAACGTGCGCCAGTTCGACCGCCTCAGCTCGTCCACGGCGAAGGAGGCGATGCTGGGCCAGGTGGCCTGCGCGTTCTGCATCGACTACTACGCGTTCGTCCAGATGGCGGCGGCGGGCGGAACGAACATGTCGTTCGTGCTGCCGGAGGACTTCGTCTCCGTGAGCCCGGATGGCATCGCGGTGCTTCGGGGGGCGCCCCATGGGAAGGCGGCCGGGCGCTTGATGGACTTCGTCATGGGCGAGGAGGGCCAACGGCTCTGGATGTTGCCGGCCGGTCATCCCCAAGGCCCGCGTCGTAACACGTTGCTGCGGCTTCCCGTGCGCCCGGGCTTGTATGACCGCTTCGCCTCCGAGTCCCCCATCCGGGTCCGGCCCTTCGAGGTGCGGTCCGGCTTCCGCTACAACGCGCGGCTGGCCAACAGCCGCCGGGACATCGTGCGCTCGATGTTCGGGGCGCTGTACGTGGACGTGCACGAGGACCTCGTGCGCGCCTGGCGACGGCTCGCGGAGCTGGGCGTGCCCGAGGCCGCGGCCAGAGAACTCGGCTCGGTACCCTTGGGCGAGGCGGAGGCCTTGGCGCTGGCCAAGGGCGCGTGGGCGTCCCCGCTCGAACGCAACCGGCTCAAGACGCGTTGGCAGCAGGAGGCCCGCGACCGCTACGCACGCCTGGCCCGGCTCACGGCCAGCACGGCCACCCCTTTGAAGCACCCAGGAAACGCACCATGACCGTATCCATCCGAAACGTGACCAAGGGCTTCGGCGGCCCCCCTGTCCTGCGCGACGTGTCGCTGGACGTTGCGGCCGGGGAAATGTTCTTCCTCCTGGGACCGTCGGGCTGCGGCAAGACGACGTTGCTGCGCCTGATCGCGGGCTTCCACTCGGCGGACTCCGGCGAGGTGTGGCTGGGCGGCCGGCGCGTGGACGACGTCCCGCCGCACGAACGCAACGCCGGCATGGTGTTCCAGAACTACGCGCTGTGGCCACACCTCACCGTCGAGGAGAACGTGGCCTACGGCCTCGACGTGCGGCGCATCCCCGGGCCCGAGAAGCGCCACCGCGTGCACGAGGCGCTCGCCATGGTCCGCATGGAGGCCTATGCCACGCGCAGCCCCAACCAGCTCTCCGGCGGCCAACAGCAACGCATCGCCCTCGCCCGCGCCCTCGTCGTGCGCCCCGACGTCCTCCTCCTCGACGAGCCGCTCTCCAACCTCGACGCACGCCTGCGCCTCGAAATGCGCGAGGAAATCCGGCGGCTCCACGCCACCCTCCGCATCACCACCGTGTACGTCACCCACGACCAGAAGGAATCCCTCGCCCTCGCCGACCGCATGGCCGTGTTGCGCGCCGGCGTGATCGAGCAGGTGGGGCCCCCGCGCGAGGTGTACCGCAGGCCCCGCTCGCGCTTCGTCGCCGACTTCATCGGGGAGTGCAACTGGCTCGAGGGCCAGGTCGTGGGCGTCCGGGACGGCTGGGCGACGGCGCGGACCGTCCTGGGCGACATGACCGGTCCCGACGCAGGCCTCGCCCTGGGCGCGGCCGCATGGGTCGGATTCCGGCCCGAATCCGTCCAGGACGGGCGCGCGGGGCGGAACACGTTCCACGCCGAGCTCGCGCGCGCGAACTACCTGGGCGAGGTGGAGGAGCACGTCCTGCAAGTCGCGGGCGCAACCGTACGCCGCTTTGTTCCCAACCCGCGTGCCGCCGCAGAGCCCGGTCAGGCCGCCGACTACCACGTGGATCCTGTGGACGTCCTTGTGATGCCCCGGCCCGGCCACGACGATCCCGCAGCGGGATAGGCGGGCCGCTTGCGGCAAAATCGCCGCGCACGTCCAACACCACGCCGTGCCGGGTCGTTTCCGGGCTCGACTCGCAGGCACGGTGGCGGCTAACGAGGGGCATGGACCGGAGGGATTTCCTGTTGGGAACAACGGCGCTGGGGTGGGCGTCGATGGGCGTGATGGCAGCCGCCGACAAGAAGAAGGAGAAGGAGGTGCCGAAGCCCAAGCCACCCGCCGTGGGCTCGCAGCTCTATGGCTGGGGCCAGTATTACGCCCGGGAGGGCAAGGACCTGTCGAAGCACATGGACGACGTCCTCGGTGCCCTGCGCGACGCCGGGTACGACTTCGCGGAGGGTTCCCTCGACGTGGCGAAGCCGGACAACAACGGAAAGTTTGCCGAGCGCCTCCGGAAGAAGGGGCTCCGGCCGGTGAGCCTCTACGTCGGCGGCGCCACGCACGTGCTCGGGCAGGCCACGCAAACGTGCGAGCGGATCGCCGTGGCCGCCAAGGACGCGGCGAAGGCGGGCTTTGGCATCATCAACTTCAACCCGGACCCGCTGGGCCGGCCCAAGACGGACCGGGAGCTGGAGGTGCAGGCCGAGGCGTTGTCGGAGCTGGGCGCGGAGCTGGCCGGCATGGGGTTGCGGCTGGGCATCCATCATCACACGCCCGAGCTGGCCAACGGAGCCGCCGAGTTCCACTCCAACTTCCGCCGGACGCGCCCGGACCACGTGGGCTTCTGCTACGACGTCCATTGGGTGTACCGCGGTGGCATTGCCCCGTCGGACGCCTTGAAGGCCTACGGCGACCGGATCGTGAGCTGGCATCTCCGCCAAAGCCGCGCCCAGACGTGGTGGGAGGACCTCGACACGGGCGACATCGACTACGCCGCCGTCGCCGCCGAGGTCCAAGCCCGCAAGCTTCCCGAGTTCTTCGCCGTCGAGCTCGCCATCGAGCCCGGCACCGTCATCAGCCGGGGCGCGGTCGAGAACCACGCCCGAAGCCGTCGCTTCGTGCGGACGGTGTTCGGGGTGTAGGCCATGAACCCGACCGTCGTGCCGCAAGATCCGTCCACTGCGCCCACCGCCCGCAAGACGCGGGTCGTGGTCGGCATGAGCGGCGGCGTGGATTCCTCCGCCACCGCCGCGCTGCTGCTCGCCCAGGGCCACGAGGTCATCGGCGTCACCCTCAAGCTCTGGCCACAGGACTGCTCCGCCCGCGCGGAAGACAAGTGCTGCGGGCCGCAGGCCGTCATGGACGCGCGCTCCGTCTGCGCGCGGCTGGGCATCCCCTTTTACCTGGTGGACGAGGCAGAGGAGTTCCAGCAACGGGTCATTGGCTACTTCGCGGACGAGTACCGCGCGGGCCGAACCCCCAACCCCTGCGTGATGTGCAACCAGCACCTCAAGTTCGGGAGCCTCCTGCGCCGCGCGGACCAACTCGGGGCCGAATACATCGCGACGGGGCACTTCGCCCGAGTGCACCGCCACGAGGACGGCACGGTGTCCCTCCTCCGAGGCAAGGATCCACGCAAGGACCAGAGCTACTTCCTCTTCAGCCTTCGACAGGACCAGCTCCGGCGCGCGCTCTTCCCGCTCGGCGAAAAGACCAAGGCCGACACCCGGGCCGTCGCCCGCGACTCGGGCCTTCGCACGGCCGACAAGGAGGAGAGCATGGAAATCTGCTTCGTCCCCGACAACGACTACGGCCGCTTCCTGGAGGGTTCCGGGATGGTGGCGAGGCATGAGGGCGAGATCGTGGACCGCGAGGGCCGCGTCCTCGGCCGTCATCATGGCGTGGAGTTCTTCACGGTCGGCCAGCGCCGCGGGCTCGGCATCGCCGCCGGTCGCCCCCTGTATGTCATCGCCCTGGACGCGGCGAGAAACCGGGTCGTGGTGGGCGAGGAATCCGAGTTGATGCGGGATCGCTGGCGCGTCGCCTCCACGAGCTGGGTGGATGGGATCGGGCCCCAGGGAGAGACGCCTTGCACTGCGCAGGTGCGCCACGGCCACGCCGGGGTGGCCGCCGTGGTGCGCCCGCTGCCGGGAGGCATCGCGGAGGTTTCCGCCGCCGAGCCCGTTCGCGCCGTGACCCCGGGCCAGGCGTGCGTGTTCTACGAGGGTGACCGCGTGCTGGGTGGCGGATGGATCATGGCCACGTGACCCGAGGGGCGGCCCAACACCGCGGACGGCCCGCCCGTGGCAATGGCTCCACGGCCGCCGAATCGTGAGCACAGGGGAAACGGGCCGCGAGGAACGACGGTCCATCGCCCGCCCGGCGGGACTACCGCCGCGCCCGGTTCAAGGGGTCCCAGAACTCCGAGTTGATGATCCCCTTGGCGTTGCCCGACCCCGGGTCCACCGGCGGGTTGATCATCCCATCCTTTCTGGCCTCGCTGTGGCCGTCCGTGAAGACCACCACGCCCTTGTTCTGGTGGCGGATTTGGTCGATGCCCTCGAAGCCGCCGTTGGACACCTTCTTGTCCATGCAGGAGTTCGGCCACCACAGGCTGCTGCTCCAGAAGCCGTCGGCCTTGGGCATGGCGTCGCCCACGAGGAGGCAGTTCGAGGGCGACACGATTTGCGAGCGCTTCAACCACGGACGGCTGTCGAAGCGGATCCCGGCGACGGTGACCTCGGCAGACGGATACGGCCACAGGCTCAGGAAGTAGGTGTTCATCCCATACCCCACCTTGTGCGGGTCGAACCTCCATTCCCACTTCACGCCGTTGTCGAGCCGCCGTCCCTTGATGCTCGGGCATCGGAACAGGTTCGAGTACCGCTGGCCCGGCGGCAGGATGGTGGTGCCCCACCAGTTCGTGCGAGAGGGCGGCTCGTCCGCCGTGGTCAGCCCGTGGTTGCGGTGGGACGGGTAGGTGTCGTTGTTGTCCTCGATGTAGAGGTTCATGAACAACGCCACCTGCTTCAGGTTGTTGAGGCAGACCGTCTGGTCGCCCTTGGCCTTCGCACGCGCCAGCGTGGGCAACAACATGCTGGCCAGGATGGCGATGATCGCGATCACCACCAGCAACTCGATCAAGGTGAAGCCCGTCCCGGGCACTTGGCTCGCGCCTTTTGTCCTCATGGCTTTGTGGGAACATCCAAGTCCGGCGCACGTGGCAAGGCAAACCCGAACTCCATGCCCCGCCCCTCGACGATGCCGTACGTGACTCCTTGCGAACGGGGCCATCCCCTCCAACATCGACGCGCCATTGCATGTGGAACGAAGCCTTCTCCGCCGTCGCCGCGAACCTGTTGTCCCCGGCCGTGTTGTTCTTCGCGCTGGGGATCGTGGCGACGCTGGTGCGCAGCGACCTGCGCTTCCCCGAGCCCCTCTACGTGGGGCTGACGATCTACCTGCTGGTCGCGATTGGATTCAAAGGGGGCGTGGCGCTGTCCGTGGCAGGACTGGGAACGGTGTGGTTGCACGGCTTGTGCGCCATGCTGCTGGGCGCGTGCATCCCGCTGTGGTCCTTCCCCATCCTGCGATTCGTCGGGCGGCTGCCCGCCGTCGATGCCGCCGCCATCAGCGCCCACTATGGCTCCGTCAGCGCCGTGACCTTCATCGCCGCCACGAACTACCTGCGCGCCGTCCAGGTGCCCTTCCCGGACTACGCCTCGGCCTTCCTCGCCGTCATGGAAGCCCCGGCCATCCTCATGGGCGTCGTGCTGGGGAAGGTCGCGGGGCCGCGCGTCGGCGGACTCGGTCCGGTGGTCCGCAAGGCGGTGCATGAGGCCGTCACGGGACGCTCCGTGCTGCTGCTGGTGGGGGCGTTGGCGGCCGGCTGGGCCAGCGGCAAGAAGGGCGGCGAATCCACCGCGGGATTCTTCGTGGCCCCGTTCCAAGGCGTCCTGGCGTTGTTCCTCCTGGAGATGGGGATGGTGGCCGCGAGGCGCTTTGGGGACCTCCGGCGCGTGGGGCCCTTCCTGCTGGCGTTCGGCGTCGTCGCTCCCCTCGTCAACGGGATGGCCGGGGCATGGCTGGGCGGCCGATTGGGACTGGGAACCGGGGGTGCCATGCTGATGGCCACGCTGGCCGCGTCGGCCTCGTACATCGCCGCGCCCGCCGCCATGCGCCTCTCCTTGCCGGAGGCCAACCCCACGCTGTACCTCACGTCGGCCCTCGGCATCACCTTCCCGTTCAACATCACCATCGGCCTGCCGCTCTACCTGGAGCTGGCGCGCAAGGCCGCCCAAGACCTGCCATGACCACCCATCCCATGAAGAAGCTCACCATCGTTTGCGAAGCCTTGGCACGGGACCCCGTCCTGTCGTTGCTTCAAGCAGCAGGGGCGCATGGCTGGACGCTGTGGGAAGTGGAAGGCTCCGGCAGCCAAGGCGCACGCACGGCCGACATCCCGGAGTTCGCCAACATCCAGGTCGAGGTCATCCTCCAGCCCGAGGCTTCGGACGCGTTGCTGGGAAGGCTTTCGCGCGAGCTGTTCCCGCTCTTCGCCATGGTGGCGTACGAGTCCGACGTCCGCGTGCTCCGGCCGACGAAGTTCTAGGCGGCCCGTTTTCGCGGGCAGGCTGGTGGGCGAGGAGGGATTCGAACCCCCGACCAACTGCGTGTAAGGCAGCTGCGCTAACCGCTGCGCCACTCGCCCCATAGCCATTGTTATTGGCCTACCATTCGCACCGGGCCTTGGCGAACGGAAACTCCCCTGCCCACCCACGCCCCGCATCCCCAGCTACCCCCGCACGTCCGGCGTCGCGTACACCACGCGGTTCCCCACCCGGATTTCCACCGGCACCAAGTACCGCGCCACCACGTCCAGATCCGGCGTCAGGCCCAGCCCGGCTCCGTCGGGCAGCCGCACCTCGCCCCGCGCATCCGGCGTGATCGACCCGCGCGTCAGCGCACGCGCCAGGTCGCTGCACTCCGTGGGAAACTCGCACAATCGCGACGACGCCATCCCGGCATACGGTTGCAACGAGGCGCTCAACGCCAGCGGCGTCGTGAACGTGTGGTTGACGTACTGCACGCCAGCGCGCGCCGCGTGCAGGGCCACCTCGTGCGCCGACGTGATCCCGCCCACGCGCCCGGCGTCCACCTGCACGTACCCCACGCCCCCGAAGTCCACCAGGTTGCGCGCCATGAACGGGTCGTGCGCGCCCTCGCCGCCCGCCATGCGCAACGTGCCCCGCACCCGACGCCCCAGCTCGCGATACGCATGAAACGCCCCCGAAACAAACGGCTCCTCAAGCCACGTCGCCCCGCATTCCTCCAGCACGGGCAACCGCGCCGCCGCCCGCTCCACGTCCTCGCCCCACACCGTGCCCGCATCCACCAGCAGCAACACCCCGTCGCCCAACCCCGCTCGCGCCTCGTGCACGTGCGCCTCGTCCATCGCCAGGTCCTGCCCGAACGGGCCCCATCCAAACTTGGCCGCCTGGAACCCCGCCGCCCGCACCCGCCGCGCCTTCGCTCCCGTCTCGGCCGGCGTGTCCCCAAACAACTGCGACGCATACGCCACCTTCGGCAGGGCCTCCCCCCATCCCAGCAGGCTCCACACCGGCTCGCCCGTCCGCCGTCCCAGCAGGTCCCACAACGCCATGTCCACCCCCGACAACGTGTGGTCCGCCTGCAACAGGTCGAAGCTGTTCCGCCGCACCTCCCGGTTCAGCCGTCGAACGTCGTCCGGGCCGTCGATGCGTTGCCCGACGATGGAATGCGACACCGGCTTGCAGGCGCTGTGGGACATGGGGCAGCACCACGCCGCAATGGATGGCAACGGCGAGGACTCGCACTCGCCCCAGCCCTCGTGCCCGTCGTCCGACCGCACCCGCACCAGCAACGCGTCCTGGCTGCCGTCGCCGATGTCGCGGACCTCGGGCATCGACAGGTAGAAAAGATCAACGCTTCCAATCTTCATGGCTTCAACAAAGGCGCTGCATTCGTGCCGCTTGATCCGGCGCCCTCGCGCGCTCGCGGATCCGTGGCGGGCGGCAACGCCCCGGATGCCGCGGCCGACGCCACCCGCGCCTCGGGCGTTTTCCCCGCCGGGTTCGTGTCGAGCGTGCCACGCACCTTCCCAC